>SUTR01000034.1 GCA_015062825.1 Methanosphaera stadtmanae | reverse complement strand
AGGGGTACAACAGCACCAATAGGATAAATATCAGCATCAAGCTTACTAATTTCCTTTGCACAGTACTCTCTTAAATCAGGAAAAGTAGAACCCTGAACAACACTATTAAGCAATAAATCGCCACGTACATCAATAGCCTCGCGTGCCCTTTCCAATGTAATATCCAAGTCAGCCTCTGCCTCTTCACGCTTAACATAAGGAGCTGTTGGAATATCCAAGCTAGTTCCAATATCAGTACCAATAGCTTCCTGGAACTTAATTACTTCCTCATTTGTAATATCAATATCACCATAGACAGATAACTGGAATGAACCACTATCAGTCTCAATAGTATGAGGAAAATCAATTAAAGAATGCACACCATCTTTTAACGCTTTCTCTTTTAACTCTTCATTCTTATAAATAATATAAGAATTAGTAATCACAATCTCTGCACCAAACTTTTTAACATCCAAAGTCTGTTTACCCGGATGAACCACAGGCATAAGATTAGGCGTATTAACAACACCATGAGGAGTCTTAAAACGTCCAATCCTAGCCATAGCATCTTTATATCTTATCTCAAAATCCAAATAATTCACATCCTAAATTAAAAGAAAATATTCTATACTAATATTAACTTATGTAAATTATACTTGATAATAATATTTATTATTAAAATAAGTAGGGGTATTGAAAAAGGTATTTCTATAAAAACAGTTATGGAATATAGAAGATTTTAAATAGTAAAAATCGTAAATTATGATAAAGAGGTTAATATTGTATTATGAATATCTTGTAATGGATAAATGTTATATTTTAAACATAATTTTAGGTATACAATATTAATACTCTTCAATATGCAATATTCATTTGATATTATTTAAAGTTTATCTCAACATTGTATTTTTTTTTATTTAACTATTTAACTATAGTATATTACCAAAAGTTTATACCATAAAATATTCCGAAAGCCAATTATTATAAAATGATGTATCATCAACTATTTCGTAAAATAACTTTTTAAATAGCTTAATTAATTTTTCTAGTGTTTTATAGTTTGAATTATATAATATTCTTTTGATAGTTCTCCATACATCTTCTATTGGATTTAAATCAGGACAGTATGGTTCTAAAAAGATTAATTTCATGTTTAATATGTCGCAAACACTTTCTATTATTTTTGCATGATGAATTTTTGCGTTGTCAAGGATTAAGTAAATTGGTTTTTCTTTTGATAATATTTCCTTTATTTTTGAATTTTGAAGGTTTTTTAATATTATTTCTCTTTGTAAATTACTTATTTTTCTTGAATTATTAATATCTTCTTTTCTACATATTTTTTGTATTTTTTCTATTGATATCTGTTTTGGATTTTCATTATACAATTCATCATTGATTTTATTAATTAAATCTTTATTAGATAATTGTTTTTTGTATAATATTAATTGTATATTTTCTATTTCTAAATTAGGGTTATTTAATGCTTCTTTTATCTGTTGTTTTACTTTATGATTGTTTGTATTTAAAGATCTGAAATTACATACTGTTTTAAGGAAAGTATATGAGTTGTTTTTTATATTTTCTTCCATATATGATTTACAATTGATTCCTTGAAATCCTACAACATTTATACCAAATTTAAATGGTGGTTTAATAATAATATTTTTTGTTCCAGGTTTATATAATATTCTTGAAGTATTAGGTACATTGTGTTTTAGTTTCGTCTAAATGGCTATTTTTTCTGTTTTTGAATTTATTAATTTAGTTTTTTTTTCAGTTTTTCTTCTGCATTTTCTGGTCTTGTATTGTATTGTAACATGGGTTTTCCATAGTTTAAGTTTAATTTTTTTCGTGTTATAACCCATACTTGTTTATCGCTATATTCTATGTCGAATTCGTCTTTAATTAGTTTTTTAACTTTTTTTAAGTCATAATTTTCTTCTTTTCCTGTAATTTTATCATTTAAAACTTGTTTTTGTTCCTTAGTTAGGAATGATTTTCTACCACAATTTGAATATTTTGAAGTTAATCCTTCTAATCCATATTTATTATAATCTTTTATCCAGCGTTCACCAGTTTTACGAGATATATTTAAATTATCAGATGCTTTATAAATTGTTTCACCTTTGTATACCATTCTAATTAATAGTAAACGTCTATATATGTCATAAGAATGTCTATGTTCCTTTAATAAACTATTCATTTCATTAATACTCAAATGATCTGCAACTTTTTTATTTTCCGTTTTCATAATACTATATTTATTAATTAAATGGTATAAACTTTTGGTAAAAAACTATAATTTAATTTTGATTTTATTCAATATAATTATATTTTTAAAGATAATATTTAAAGAAATTCTCTTATGGAATTTTTTTTATAAAAAGAAAAAAATAATGATTAAATTTATCAAGATAAATTAATGAGGATAATCTATTATGTATGAAATGTATCATTTAGACTAATGGATATAATAGTTATCCTCATATTAAATTTTTAATTTGCTACTATATAAACTCATCTAAATTTATTATATAAGTTTTACTAAAATCAGGAATTTTCATCATTTTCTTGTATTATTTTCATAATCTCAGGAAAATGTTTTATTACTGCTTTTAATTGTCTGTCATTACTTCCTTGTCTATTATTTGACCATAATGTTTCTTCTTTT
This sequence comes from Methanosphaera stadtmanae, assembly GCA_015062825.1. Lineage (GTDB taxonomy): Archaea > Methanobacteriota > Methanobacteria > Methanobacteriales > Methanobacteriaceae > Methanosphaera > Methanosphaera stadtmanae_A. Next base: position 26,777 of record SUTR01000034.1, on the reverse strand, counting down.
ATAAGATGAACTTCACGTGCAGGATTGATGTATATTAAATCATAGAATGGATCATCAACTACTTTAAATTTTGTCCTGTTAAGTATTGCCATTGCCCAGAACCATATATCATCACCATAACGACACAAATCTAAAAATTGCTCTTGATTAAATACATATTCATGTAATGATTCTGGTGGATAAAGTATTCCACCCGCACCAGTCATAAATGTTAAATAAGAATGTTCTGACTCTTCTTTAATAAGATCCCAACTGGTATATTCCTTAAACATATAATTATCAATTAATTTCATATTTCTTGCACGATGGACTATTATTTCTTTTGGATTCTTTGTATGTGTCTCAAAAAGTTTTTTAAGCCAATTTCGTGGATAAAATACATCATCATCAACAGTTACAATAATATCATTAGGATATTCCGAAAGAGTTGGAATAAGTTTTTTATATGAGTAAATATTGTTACACCATCTTATTTCAAGGCCATGATCTTTAAATCTCAAAACACTTTCGGGAATGTCATCCTCCAAGTTAGGAAACTCTTCATATGATAACCATAATAATAGTTTATCGGGCTTTAATTCCTGATTAACAAGTGAATAAATAGTATAATGCAATTCATTCATACGTAAAGGATATGAAGTGAATGATACAATTAACTGTTTTTTGCGTTTATCTATTGTTAATCCATATTCCTTGTAATTTTCAATTTTATCCTTAAGTTCTAGTTTATTTATTGCACGAGGTGCATAAAAGTCTCGATTAATTTTAACTAGTCCCTCATCCACTCCCGTTAATACAAAGTATACTATTGGATTTAATTCAGAATTTCCCGCATTTTCATTATATTCCTGGTAAAAATCACAGTCAAAGTATGAACTTGGATTCTTTCCTTCATTATATCCTCTATATAAAAAATGTAGTATTGGTGGAACAGAAAGGGAATAATCATATTTTTCATTATAATATTCATTATCTACAAGATTCATATCAATAATTCTTTTATATGCTTCAAATACTTCTGTATTTGTAAATAAATCACGTATAATCTCTTTGTATAGATTATTTTCAAAAATAAGTTTATTCATACCCCATGGTAGGCGAGTTGTATTATACTCGTAATACTTGGATAATAATGTATTGTTGATGTATTCTTCATCAAGTTCCAAATCTAATTTTGGATCATCTTCAATAACCGTTATGGCATTAGTTTTAAAATATTCCTGTTGTAAATTTTTATCAATAATTTCTTCAAGCATGTGTTTAAATTGCTTATTAGCATAACGTAAATTTCTCATTTTAGAAATTTTACTTATTATATTTCTAAAAAAAGATTTTTTCTCATTACTTGAAGACATAATACCATATCTCATCTTTGACTTTAATTATTGAAAAATGATTATTTTAATTGTTTTAATTTATCTTAATTATTTTTTAAATTATTTATTCTATATTTGTTCAACATATTACATATATTTTAACATATGATTTCATTAATGTTGGAATAAGGAGAATTCCTATTGGATTTAATGCATTTTTTTATTTCATTTTTTGGTGACTAACATAATATAATATATAATATACCTTATTTACTTAATGTTATTGTTGCATAATTTTATTTTTAAGTTTACGTGCATATCCTTTAAATTCGGTAAGAATTTTGTTTTTCTTCAATAGTTTTTCATATTGTAAATAATCTGATGATTGAATTATACTTTTATAAAAGATTTGATGATTTAATGGAAGTCTTAGAATATCTTTATTGTTCAAGTTCATCTTATTAAATTCATCATATGTAATTTTATATAATTCATCAGTATATTCCTTTTTTATATTATTGAATATGTTGTATGTTTCATTTACCTTAAAGCGTATAAAGTTTATATGTAGCTTTTGTGATAATTCATATTCTTCAAGTAATTCTTCCACTTCATCAAATATACTAAACAGAACAAAGCTTTTATCTGTGGATATTGTAGTATTTTGCCTAGAATCTTCCTGTGTACGTCTGTAATGATAAAATATTTCTGGATTATATGAAATTCTCTTTGCACAGATCATACTTTTTATATGAAAGTATATGTCTTCAAATTGTCCATATCTCTTAAATCTTATATTGTTCTCATTTATAAAACTTCTTTTATGCAGTTTAGTACATACAATATGGTAGCCGTTCATTACAAGATTAATGTTATTATTATAATCAAAACTAAACTCATCAAAATCAGTAGTCTCATCGGCATGTATATGATAAATACGTTCTCTTGTAATATTATCTTTATAATGTTCTATTGCATTAAAAAGTACTAGTTCTGAACTATTGGAACAAGCTGTACTGTAAAGTTTTTCCAAAGTATCTGATTTTAGCCAATCATCACTATCTAAAAATAGGATATATTCACCGATTGCTTTATCAATTGCATTATTTCGTGCAACTGCAGGACCAGAATTTTCTTGACTGAATACATTAAAACGAATATCTTTGTTTGAATATTCTTCAAGAATTTCTTTTGATTTATCTGTTGAACCATCATCTATGCATATTACTTCAAAATCATTGAATGTTTGACTAATTAAACTATCTAAACATTCACATAGATAATCAGCACTATTATATACTGGAATAATTACACTAATCTTGCAATCGGACATAAACATACAACATTCTATTTTTTTTCTTAAAGTATATCTTTGTTCTAATTAAAATTTATTAATTTCGTATGATAGAATAATTATATACAGAATCTTCAATAAAAAATTTAGTTGATTAAATATGAATTATCAGTACAAGTTTTCAATAATAATAGCCGTGTATAATGTGGAAGAATACCTGGAAGAGACTATAAACTCCATTTTAAACCAAACACTAAACTTTAAAGAAAATATTCAATTGATATTGGTTGATGATGGAAGTACGGATAATTCAAACAAAATTGCAACTGAATATAAAGAGAAATATCCTGAAAATATTATTGTAATCAGACAGGAAAATCAGGGACAATCAACAGCAAGAAATAATGGACTAAAATATGCTAAGGGAAAATATGTTAACTTCCTTGATAGTGATGACTATATCTCACAGGATACACTTAAAGTAGTATATGACTTTTTTGAAAAACATCAACAGGAAGTGGATGTAGTTGCAATACCTATGCTGTTATTTGAACGAGTTGAAGCACCACATAGATTAAACAATAAATTTCAACAAACAAGAGTAGTCAATCTAATAGATGAACCAAATAATCCACAGTTGTCCTCATCATCAGCATTTATTAAATATGATGCAATAAAAGACTATGAATTTGATACAAAGCTAGTTAACCTTGAAGATGCGTTGATAATTAATAAAATATTTCTAGAGAAGAAAAAATATGGCTTAATCAGTAATGTATACTATTATTATAGACAAAGGATGGATGCAACAAGTACTGTTGACACAATGACAAAAAAGAAAGAATACTACACATCCCGACTGGAACGCTTCTATTATGAAATAATAAATTATTCCTTAGAAAAGGAAGGAAAAGTCCCTAAATTTATACAAGCACTAATGGCATATGACTTGCAATGGGTATTTAAGGTAGAAGATTTGGAAATTCTGGAAACACAAGAAGAAATTGATGATTTCTGGGAAAAAATATACTATATCTTATCATACATTGATGAAGATGTAATAATGGATAATGAATACATTGATGAGCATGTATTGCCATTTTTCATATATCTAAAACATGATAAGAATAAAAAGATTGAAGTATGCTCTGATGATGTTTGTATCTGTTCAAATGATTATATATTAGATAAATTATCAATTCATCCATTATGGTTTGACATAATAGAATTAAACGAGGACATCATTAATTTTTCAGGAAACTTTGAGTCATTGTTTGAAAATAAGTATATGCATGTCAATCTGATAGCCGATTGTGAAGGTGAAAAAAATATCATTCCTGCAAGGTATGTAAAATACAATAATCCCAAGAGGATGACACTCAAATACATAACATACGATTGGAAGTACTCATACAACTTTGATGTATCAATAAAATGTCCGTCATATAATACAAGATTATACTTTGAAATAGTATATGATGATGGACAAAATCAATATTCATTTAATCCACATATAAGTTTTAGAAATAACTGTGGATTATCTACATCAAGTGCATACTTTACAAAAGATTCTAAACTTTTGCTGTTTAAAAATAATTCATTCCACATACAACCAGAAAAATACACATCAATGATACGCTATGATATCAGCAACATCAAAAGAATCCTATATGACAAACAGGAATTCTATCTAAATGCAATACTATACAAGACATTATATCTTCTGTTGTATCCCTTTTATAGAAACAGGAAAATATGGTTATACTCAGATCGTCCAGACTTTGCAGATGACAATGCAAAACATCTCTATAAATATTCCATTCAACAAGAAGATGAAATCAGAAAATACTTCATAATAAATAAGGATTCAAAAGATTATAATAATATGAAGAAAACTGGTGGAAACATAGTATCATTTGGAGGCCTAAAACATAAACTACTTTATCTATTTGCTCAAAAAGTAATCTCATCATATGTAAATGAAAATTTCATCAATCCATTCCATTATAAAACACCTGAACTATACAGTGGAATGATAACATCAAACAGATACTTCCTGCAGCATGGAGTGACAAAGGATGACGTATCAGAATTTATCAAAAAATATGATAAAAATCTCTCATTGATAGTTACAGTATCAGAACGTGAAAGACAATCTTTCCTACAGGAAGGATACAACTTTGATGAAGATATAATACAAACATTGGGATTTCCAAGATATGATAACTTAACAAGTAATGATACAAAAAAACAAATACTGTACATGCCAACATGGAGAATAGGCCTAAATTATCCAAAAAGACTATTGGAATCAGATTACTATAAAACACTCGTGGGATTTCTAAACAATCAAAAACTAAAAGAAATTCTTGAAAATTCTGGATATACATTAGTATTTAAGCCACATCCAGAACTAAAGGAATTCATGGATATCATAGAAATACCTGAATATGTGCAAATATCCGAAGATGAGTCATACCAAAAACTATTTGCTGACTCATCACTGTTAATAACAGATTACTCCTCAGTATTCTTTGACTTTGCATACCTGGAAAAGCCAGTAATATACTACCAAGCAGATGATGACTATCACTATGAAAACGGATACTTTGACTATGAAACCGATGGATTTGGAGAAGTAATAAAAGAAGAAGAAGAGTTAATAGAATTAATTAATAATTATATCAAAAATGAATGTCAAATGAAAGAGGGATATAATCAGAATATGAAAAAATTCTTTAAATACAATGATAAAAATAATTGTAAAAGAGTATATGGATGGATACTTGATCATTAAAATAAATTTTGATTCTTAATATGGTTTAATGTAAGAAATAAAAATAATATTACTTATGAATTAAATTATTCATAAGTAATTACCAGTTTTTTAGTAAAAAGTTTTAGAATATTTCTCTTGAATCTAATTAATCATTTCATTTTAATGAATTATTTTGTAACATTAAAGCTTGTTTTTATACTAGTTGCATTATAGTTAGTATTACCTGCAAAAGATACTGTTACAGTATTCGTTCCTATGGTATCTGCTTTAATTGTGAATTTATATATTCCATTAGCATCTGTTTTAGCTATATATGATTTTGAATTAATGGTGAGTTTCACATTACTATTTTTTAAAATATTTCCATTTTTATTGCTAAATTTACCAGTAATGGTAACATTTTTGTTAACTTTAGTATTAGGAATAGTATTTATTGTTAAAACAGTTCCATAAATTACATTGAATGTTTTAGTTAAAGTTGTTGAGTCATACTTGGTATTTCCAGGATATGTGATATTTACAGTATTGATTCCAAATTTACTTGCTTTAAACTTGTATGAATATGCTCCAGTGGCATTTGTTTTAACTGAAATTATATTATTATTTAGATTTATTTTAAGTGTTGTATTGGGTAGATTTACATTGCTATTTGTTGTAAATTTACCGGTTATTGTAACATAATTGTTCTGAATTACTTTTATTGTGGGTACATTTAAAGTAAGTTTAGTAGCAATTTTTGTATCGTCAATTGTGTTGTTTCTGATTGAATTATTTTTTCCACCAGCAACTTGATGTATTGTTCCATTTACCTTGGCTGTATTGTTTTTGAAGATGTTATTTTCAATAACGGTATTGTTTCCTTTGTTGAATATTGCTCCACCATGGGATGTTGCCTTATTATTTAAGAATTTTGATTTTATTACATTTAATTTACCATCATAGTTTTCTATAGCTCCACCATAATTTCCTGCAGAATTATTTGTTAAATTAGAATTGGAAATTTTTAATGTACCTTGGGTAGTATAGATTGCTCCGCCATAAGATGTTGCATTGTTAGAATTTAATGTTGAATTGGTAATGGTTAATATTGTCTTGGTGTTGTAAATTGCTCCTCCATTTTTTCCTGCTTTTGAATTAATTATTTTAGATGAAGAAATGGTGACTTTACCTAATGAAGTATAAATTGAGCCGCCATAATCATTAACACTATTCAATGTAAAATTGGAAGTTGTAATTGTTACATTACTATTATAAGTATATATTGCTCCACTTTGTTGTTTTGCAGTGTTTTTATTGAAGTTAGATTTTAAGATTGTCGTATTTGAATCAGTACTTCTTATTGCTCCAGTAAAATTGGCATTGTTATTGCTGATGTTACATGTACTAACTTTAAAATATCCTTTATGAGTGAATATTGCTCCACCATAATTAGCAGTATTTCTTTCAAGTTTTGATGTGTATAATTCAAAGCGTCCTAACGATGAATATATTGCTCCTCCATTATTTGAAGTGTTATTTGTAAATGTTGATGTTTGGATAGTTGTTTTAGCATCATAGTTTCTAACAGCTCCACCAAACATTTTTGCATTATTATTTGTGAATGTGGATTTGCTAATTGTTAATATTCCCTGATAATTTTCTACTGCACCTGAATCATTATTTGCATTGTTTTTATTGAAAGTTGAAGTAGTTATATTTACTGTACCATTAAAATTATATATTCCTCCACCATAAACTTTAGCAAGATTGTTTGTAAAGATTGAATTTATAACTCTTGTTGATGCTTGATAGCTTTCAACTGCTGCTCCATCATGATTTACTATATTTCCTGTGAAATTTGAAGAGGATATTGTTGATGTTCCATTAAGGATATAAACTGCTCCTCCATAATCTGCACTGTTACTAGTAAATGAAGATTTGGCAATGTTTAAAACACCTTTATATGTATAAACTGCTCCTCCATCATGATTTGATTTTGCATTATATTGAGCTGTATTTTTATTAAATTTAGAATATGAAATAGAGATTTTTCCATTACTGTTATGGATTGCTCCACTAAATTCTGCATTATTGCTAGTAAACACGGAATTTGTTACTTTTAAAGTTCCACCATAAATATAAATTGCTCCACCATATTTTTTAGCAATATTGTTACTAAAATTGGAATATGTAACTGTTGAATTACATAAATAACTGTCAATTACTCCACCATAAATATTTCCAGTATTATTATTGAAATTACATTGAGTTACTGTTAGATTTGCACGTGATGAGTATATAGCTCCACCATAATTTGCAGAATTTAGTGTGAATGTGGAATTGCTTATAGTTAATGTACCTCTATTTTCTATGGAACTATTTATACAATTTTTTATTATGAGATTGTTGATATTTACATTAATTCCATTATTGAATTTTAAAAATTGATATGTGTTCTTTCCATCAATTATTTTTGAGTTTCCATTAATAGTAACGTTTTTGATTGCTTTATTGATTAGTGTATTGTTTTTTAATAGGATGTTTGATTTTATATTAATTGTTATGTTGTTGTTACTATTTTTTGTTAATGCTGTATTAAATTCTTCATATGTTTTTACATCATAGGAATTAGTAGTTGTCTTGAGATTTTTATTTTTAGTGTTTTCATTGTATATTTTATTATTTTTATTATTAGTTTCATTTACTATGCTACTAGTAACTTCTTTTGTTTGGATGTTTTGTGATATCTTTTCAGATACATCAGTTATGTTATCCGATGTTTCAGAAGCATATCCTATTCCAATTAGAAATATTAGAAGCGTAAAAAATAATAATAACTTATTAATTTTCATTTCTATCTCCTTAAATTATTAAATATAATAATTAATATAATGTTTTAAATATTTAAAAATATCCGAGATAATCTTTAAAAAATGTTTTTATCTTTTTATTGAAATTTATATTATTTTTTGAATTATCATAATCTGTATTTTCATTATTTGAGAAAATCTTTTAAGATTTCTATCCTCTATTTTTTTTAATTTAAAACTAAAATAGAAATTGTTGGTAAAATTAAGATATTATTATTTTTTTCTAAGCAAATGAAGATTATTATTAGGATAATTTCAGTATTATCTAACAATAATCATCTAAATATTTCATTATATTGCTATAATATATTATTATCATACAACACAAAATTCATACACTAATGTCATCTAAAATTATTGATTTTATATTAATACTATTAATAATAATTTAATTATGAAAAACAATAAATCAATTAAATCTTTTTAACTATTTAAGTATATTCAAATCTAAAAAGGGCTAACAATTAAAGAAAAAATAATTATTAAATTAATCTATTAAATTTTAAAAAAGTGTTATAAAAAATGCTAATAAAATCTAAAAAAAAATAATATGTTAAGAATACATTACAAAAAGAATAAAATTCTTTTCATGTACTCTTTTTTGTCATCTAGTTTTTCAAAATCCATTCATATACACGTTTACAATTATTTGTATCATTATATTTGAAGAAATTAGTTACTCTATCCTTATATTCTTGTTCCATTTCACAGTTATTTTCTAAATAATATTTAACTTTATCCACTACTTCTTCTTCTTTTTCAAGAACATCTCCAAATCCTAATGTTTTATAATCAAAAAATGCTTCAAAATGATGATCATCATTTTTCTGATAGTAAATTATAGGCTTTTTAAGATATGCAAAGTCAGAAATTACTGATGAGAAATCACTAATCATTATTGCAGAATCCCTAATTAATGTTTGGTAGGATTCCTCTGTTGATATAATAATGTTTTCATTTATCTGCATATCCTCTAAGTGTCTTACTAGTTGAGGATGTGGTTTAAAGATAAATTTATAACCATATTCATTCAATAAATTAAATAACTTTTCATTATTTAAGAAACTAATCAACATCTCATAATATTCAGAATTATAGAATAAACTATCATCTTTTTCCAGATTTAATCTCCATGTAGGAGTAAATAATATTTGTTTTTTTATCTCATTATTAGAAATTAAATTATCATATCTTGGCAATCCTAATGTTTGAACAACATTTTCTGGAAATCCGTATTTCAAATCGAAAAATGATTGTCTTTCAAAATCTGCAGATGTAACAATCAATGCCAAATTATATTTGTATCTTTTAATATGACTAGTTAAATCTCTGTATATTACACCATGCTGTAAGAAATACCATGGGGATGTTATTAAATTACAATATATTTTCCTATGATCATAATTATCATCAATCCAAAATGGATTAAAGAATGATTCATTTAAAAATGATGCAATTCTTTTCTTAGTAAACAAATAAATAATCTTATGCTTAAATGATTTATGTGCTAAGATACTACTACCATATTCTTTTTTCAATTTCTTATAATCATCACAATTCTTATCTAAAATATAATATTTTTTAATACCATCATCTTGTTTATATGCATATTTAAACAAATGAATTCCATTCTCATCTGCTTGATCTAAACGATCATTTATTATCCAAATATTTTTATTTTTCATAAATGGATAAAGTATTAAATACAATAACCTATAAAACATTATAGTTCTATATCCTTCTTGTTTATCCTCATTTATTAATTGTAATGTTCTATACTCTCTTTTTAATAGATTAACATAAGAATATGGTATTATATGTATTTTATTATCTTGATAGAATACAATTCGTGAATCTTGTACAAAATATTTGTTAAATTCTGTTAATCCTGAAGGAACTCTAAAACCGATTTTCGGAGTATATGTTATGTTTCTTTCATCTTCATGATATGTGATTTCAAAGTGAAAACTACATTGATATACATTTTCAAGTGGAACTTCAACATTGAAATTATAATCATATTTCCAGTCTACTGATAAAAATGTTTTAGTACTACGATCCGGTTGGCCATATTGGAAATATTCTGCAGGATATATTTCATTATCACTATCTTTATTTTCTTTAATTAAATTAATGGAAATTGTATCATCTTTAAAGTTAGACACATAATGTCCTGAAAGATATAATTTACCATATCTTATTTCAATTATATCAAACCATAATTTATGTATATTAAATCTATCAATCACATAATTTCCTGTTTTAAGATGTACAACACCCTTATTATTAATATGTATATGGAAATTACCTTTACGTAAAAACATGAAAAATGATTTTAAGGTAGGATTAACATTTCTGTTTTTCAGAATCATATTTTCATTAATATGTCCAATAATATCATATTTCTGGTCTTTATTAGTTAAATAATTCCAAAATTCATCTTCTTCATCTTTATTATCAAAAATATCTAATGTAGGAATACGTAACAAATCATTTAAATCACTAGCTAACATAAATTGAATAAATTTTGGTACATTTTTATAATTTTTTATAGAGTAATCAATTAAATATTTATGGAAATGTTTAAGACGTTGTGTGTAAAACCTTTTATCGGATGTAATATCATCTAATAAATTATCTTCTGTAAATCTTTTCCTATAATGATATTGAGTATCTTTAAATATACCCATAGTTCTTTTATCCAATAATATTTGATTAATAAATAAAGCATCATCTGATGTAATTAACTTATGGTCCATTTCATATTTTTTAAGCGCTGTTGTCTTAACAAATGATGAAGACAATGAAAATTGGGGATATGTATGTGATTTATTTAAGTTAATAATCTTATTAGAATGATATTTATAATTCAATGGATGTTCTTTTTCAATTCTTTCAAAATAGACCATTGGTATTGAAACAAGGTCTGTTTTTTCATAATTTTTATTAAAGAATTCATCAATTTTTTCTAATGCATCTTCATCTAAATAATCATCACTATCTAAAAAATTAACATATTTTCCTTGAGCATATATAATTCCCAAATCACGTGCTGATGACTGACCACTATGTTTTTTTCTAAAAATCTTTATATTATTTGGATATTGTTCTTGATAATCTAATGCTATATCTATTGAATTATCAGTACTTCCATCATCAACTATGATTAATTCAATATTTCTTTCAAATCCAATTGTCTGATTAATTAATGAATCAATTGCTTCTTTAATATACAGTTGAGTATTATATACTGCCATAACAATTGAAAATTTAAAATTATATATGAAATCTTCATGTTTGAATATATTCTCTTGCATAAATGGACTATATGGTAGAAACATTACAGAATTAATATCTTTAAATAACGCATATTTCTTATTTAATATTATTAAATTAGTATCTTGTAAATTAAGTGGCTCTTCATACAATTGAATTTCTGGATAAAAATCATGACCCTCATAAGATAGTTTTATTTTAAATTCATCATTTTTAATATCTTCAATATAAATTTCTGTTTTAAAGGAGTATTCATCTTCCCAAATAGTATTTAATATTTTAGATGTTTTGTATAATGGATCTTTGGGAGCATATAATTTACAGGAAAACTCTTTTGATTTATCTTCAATTATCACATTAACTGAAAAGTTTTCAATATTAAATTTAGTGATAATATCTCCTTTTAAATATAATTTTTCATCTTTAACAACTGGCTGATATAATCTTATTTTTTTATCTGATATGGATTCAATTTTATAATCATTAACAAATAAACATAAATCTTCATTATCATATTTAACTACTTTTTCTTGATCATATAAATAAATCAAATATTCTTTTAGGTTATTATTTTCTGGATTTATTTGATATATTTTTTCTATATCAATATGCTGTAATGTATCTATGATTAAATCTTTAATTGTATTTAACTGTTTTTCATCAAATGAATTGATGTTTGGAAAGGTGATTAATTCAACTAAATCATATAATATTAAGAATTGTACATAATCATCAACTTTAGCGTATTTACTAATTGAATAATTAATCAAGTCATTGTATGAATTAAACTTATCTGTGTAATAAGTAATATCTGATTGAAGTTTATCATTATTTTCAAGATTATTATAGGTAATTCTATAATAATACATTCCTTTACCAACACCAATTTTCTTTTTATTTAATAATATTTTGTTTAAAAGCAAAGAATCTTCAAATGATAACTTATCCGTATCAAAGTGACAGTCTTTAATAACTTCACTTTTAATTATTGATGAAGATATTGATAATTGAGGATTATTCGGATTTTCATTTAAATCAATTATTTCTTCATTTTCAAATTTATAATTTAATTCATGATTTTTATTATAAATACCTTTATATTTCATGGGTAGAGAAACTACATCTAAATCATCATAATGCTCTTCAAAGAAGTTATAAACATTTCTTAATGTATTTTTAGATATATAATCATCACTATCTAAAAATAATATGTATTTTCCTGTAGCATGTTTAAGTCCTAAATTTCTTGAAGCTGCACGACCATTATGTTCTGATTCAACATATACAATATTAATAGGATATTTTTTCAAAAATTCTCTTGCAATATATTTAGAATCATCATCACTGCCATCATTTACAAGAATTAACTGGATATTTTGTTGAAAATCTAAAGTTTGATCTTTAATAATGGATCTAATAGTTTTTTTCAAATATTTTGCTGAATTATAAAAAGGAACAATTATAGAAAATTTAAATGTATATAACAATCATATCACCCATTTCAAATAATAATCATCTAAACTTATTTAATTAGCTCAATACTTCTGATTATTGAAGATTTAAATGAATAATTATAGATTAATATAATTAAAAGTTAACAAATAAATAATATTAAAATATTTGTTATTTTAAATATTGCAAATATCATTTTTATTTATTAAATAAGCAACGATAATTAATAAAAAAATAATTAATCATATTTCTCTTAAATTAAATATCCTGTAATCTATGAAATTTGTAAAATAATAATCATTCATTAAGATAGTCTCATAATATCTTATATTATGTATATTTATATTATTTTATACTATATAAAGTTACTATTCTAATTTTTATTAAAGGATTTCTCTTACTTTTTTTTATTCTTTTTTTTATTTTGAAGAATGTGCGTTTAATTGTTTATTTTTCAGATGGTCATTTTAAAAATATCCCTATAAAATAAATTGAATAATCAATATTTTGATTAGTTTTTTCTAATTATTATTTAATTTTTTATTTATTTTTAAACCATAATTTTTAATCAACTTTCAATTAACAAAATTTAGTTTTAAAAGATACATTGAATTTGCATTATCTTTTTTTTCACGGAAATAGGTTTTTTTCCAAAAATACAACAAAAAAAATATGATTTTAAAAAAATAGAAAAAGGTTAGTTCTTTTAAATAATTAATAACTTAATATTATATTAAAAATTTAAATATTATACTTATTCATTATCTAATTTTTCAATTAATTCTTTTTTTGACAAATTACAATTATATCTTGAATTAGGATGCCTGTTTTCATCAAATCCATGACATACATAATGAGTTTCTAAATTCAACAATTTACACCATTTATCTTTAGAAATATCTTTGTTATGTTTTAAATAAAAGCTAATGTCTAAAAATTGTCTTCCATGAATTTTTCTATATAATTTAATATTGTTTGCAATTTCCTTTCGATTATAAATAATGTATAAATAAGGTAAAACATTAAGCATTTTCTTCTTATTTGTTGAATTATAGTCATAATACCTGTTTGAAATTTCTAAATTAGAAATAATCTCATCCATGGATTTAATATTCTTTAAGTTTTCTTTATTATCATCTAATAAATGGTTTAAATCATCAGTATATTGTTTTATTTGTTGTTGTGTATCCGATATAGTTTTTTCATTATTTTCCTGTGTATATGACATTTCATCTATTTGATTCTTTAAAAACTCCATATCCTTATGATTTTGATTCAAGGTATTTTTCTGTTGATAAATAATTTCATCATTCTCTTTTTGTAGATGATCATAAGTGTTGATTTCATTTTCAAAAGAGTCAATAATTTGTTGTATGTTGTATTGTGATTCTTCATTATTCTTTATGGAACGTTTTCCTTCAACTTTTGATGTGTTTAATTCTTTAAGATTATATTCATATTTCTTAATATTATGTACTTTGATAAAATCATCAATCTCTTTATCTAGATATGATTTTTTTATAGTTTTAATCAAATTATTTTCTGAATAAATACGATATATTTCTGCAGTAATTTCATCATATAATCTATTATTTGGATTATATAATAATAATTTTTCATTTAATCGTAAATTAAGTATATTTAAAAAATATTTTTTAAAATCGTATTCAGATTCAAAAATTATTTCTTGATTATTGAAACGATTATTAAATATCAGTTTATAGTCGTCTGATTTAAATTCTTCAGTTAAATACACATAGCCATCCTGTGTATAAAATAAAGTTTCATTGTTATTAGGCAGTTTTTTAATAAACAAATACTCTTTTAAATAAACTTCTGATTTAATAATTGTTTTTTCATTTAATACCTCTAAAACCTTAATTAAATTATCCTGAGAAAGTTTATCTGATTTTATTATTTTTAATTCTGCTTCATTAAAATCTGTTTTATTATAATAAAGTAATGTTTTTTTATCATTAGATTCATCTAAAGAATTATTTATAATATAATTCTCTGTTATTATTATTGCATCGTTATGTTGGGTTTTTTCTAAAATATTTGTAGAGATTTTCCCATTTAAAGAATAATTTTCATGGAAATATTCAAAAATACTGCTATCTTTAAAAAATGTTGTATTATCAAAAACATCAGTATTGTTCTGATCATCCTGAGTTAGTATTTCATTGTTTTCACCAAATAAACCTGTATTTATAGCTTTAATCTTAAAGTTATTTTCCAACAGTATATGATAATCTTCTTTGATTAATTGATTTAAAACTCTTTTTTCATCAGAATCATCATATAACATTATAATTTCTTTATCTTTAATGTTCTTTAAGATTTCATCAGTATCTGTTAATTTGAAGAATAATAATTCTGAAAATTTAATCGCATCAATAAATTTTTTTTCATTAATTAATTTAAACAAATCTTCATAAAATTCTTGAGGCTTATATCTATTCTTAAAAATAGAATATAAATTTGTAGCAGTATATAAATATTCAAGTTTAGATTGTTTATCTTTAGCTTTAACAAACTGTCCTGTACAAAAATGTAAATGAATTGCAGCCATATATGCATATTTTTCATTGTAATCCTTCAATAAATCATGTAACCTATTATAAACATATGCATAGGACAATAGATTTTTTTTAGAAACATTTGCCGTTACAGATTTTGATTTTCCCCTATTTCTAATTTCATATTTTACTATAGGTGTATCAACAAAAACTGTTTTTCTTGATTTGATTAAACATAAAACTACAAAGTATAAATCTTGTGCAAGGACATTTTCTGGAAAAGTAATGTTATTTCTTTTCAAAAAAGATTTTTTATAAATTTTTGCCCATAATGCTGGAATCATAGTTAGAACCCGTGGATATTCATCAACAGATTCAAATTCTACATAATCCACTTTTGTATTAAATACATTAGAAAAATTAATTAATTTAGTTTCTATGCCATCAGAAAGTTTAATATAATTTCCAGAAGTTACTTCTGCGTTTACATTAATACAATTAAAATATAATTTTTCACAAGCATCTTCAAAATATACGTCATCAGGATCTAAAAACATTATATAATCTGCTGAAGCATTTTTTAAACCAATATTTCGAGGTCTACCTGCACTTCCAGAATTATTTTCTGTCTGATATACTTTTATATTATCATATTGTTTTGAATATTCTTTGATAATTTCATAACTATTATCTTTGGAGCAATCATCAATAAATAAGATTTCTAAGTTTTCAAATCCAATTGTTTGTCCTAGTAATGAATTTAAACATCTGTCCAAATAATCTTCAACATTATAAACAGGTAGTATAACAGATATCAAGTACATATTATCACTTTCATTTCTACTGTATTCTTTTTTTTCAAATTATTTTAAATTATAAAGATTATAAATATCCATTTCTTTAATTTTTTGTTTCTTTTGATTAATAATTTCTTCATTTTTCTTATTTAGGATGCTTTGATCTTCTATTTTTTTCAATAATTGATTAATTTCATTTTGATTATTATAAATAGTATCATTTAAATTATCATGTTTAACTTCTAATTTTTTCAATTCCTTTTTTAATTTTTCAAGGTTAACAGTATCTTCTTCAATTTTTTTCTCATTATTATAAATTAATTTTTTTTGTTTTATTGTATAATTCTTTTTTTCTATTAAATCCACTTGAATTTGATTAATTTTATTTCTATTAACATCTATTATTTCATCCATATCATTTATCCTATGGTATTGAGAACTATTAATATTGCTTAATTTTTTGATATTTGATTCATACATATCAATAGTTAATTTTTGTTCAATTAGCTTAGTTTTTGCCATTAAATATGTGTTTCTAAAAGCATGTGTCCATTTTTTACAAATTTTTTCTGAACTAAATTCTTTAATAATTTTTTGTTGGGCTAAAATTCCCATTTCCATAGCTTTATTAGGATTGTCTAATAAATAAATCATTTTATCTGCTAATTCATCTACATTATATTTTTCAACAATAATACCATCAATATTATTGGAAATGACATCATTTGGACCATAATTAATATCATAGGTAATCATAGGTGTTTTATTTGCCATTGATTCTATTAAAACCATAGGTAAACCTTCAATATGGGAAACAAGTAATGTAAATAATGAAGTGCGCATTTCTTCATAACTGTTTGTTATATGTCCCTTGAAAAAAACATTTTGTTCTAAACCTAACTTATTAACAAGAGCCTGAAGTTTTTTATATTCTTTCTGTTCATTTACTTTAAGATATCTGCCATAAATATTTAAGATTGCATCAGGATGTTTTTTAACTACTATATTGAATGCTTTAATAGCATCTTCTAAATTTTTTTCCTTGGAAATTCTTGAAAATATTGATATTTTTTTCTTGTTAATTTTGAAGTTAATCTTATCTAATTGAAATATTTCATCAAGATTTATTAAGTTAGGAATAGTATAAAATTTATCTGATTTAAATTCCTTAATAAAATCATTTTTTTCAGAGTTTGTCAATGTTATTATAGTATCCATATTTTCAATATCTTTCAATGCTGCAATATTTCTTAAGGGACTACCATAACAATATGTGGGTTTTAAATACGGATTTGAATGGATATTTCCTATTTTATATGCTAAATCTGCTGATACGTTATTTATTGATGGAATAGGTCCTGAACAATCATTAATTAAAAATGGTTTTTCATTACATTCCATACATATTTCTTCGATAAAATAATCCCAGAATCTTTTTAAATTATTAAATATTATTTGTGATTTTGTTTCAATATTATGTAAAATGTATTCGTATTTATTTTTATTTCCATATTTTATTATTTCAAAATATATAAAGCCATCATTTGTATAAAATTCTTCTTTTATGATTTTATTTAAGTTATTATAATATGAAATTAAATATAATTCTTTATTAATATAATATTCTGTTTTATATATGTTTTTATCAAATATTTTTTCTAGTACTATACTTTTTATATCATTAGAATATTCTTTTTTGGATTCAAAATATATTCTTTTTAATTCTTTATCAGTAAATACTTCCTTACGATAATAATTATAATTAATAACACCTTTTTCTTGACTAATTTTTTTAATAACATATTCATTAGTCAACATTAAGTCAGAAGAAAAATCAATATCCTTAAAAGTAATGTTTGATAAGGTATTTTTGTCACGGTAATATTCAAAAACATTTAAAAACTCAACTTCTGAATGTATATAATTTAGTTTTCTAAAATTATTTTCAATTAATTTAATATTTTTTATTTGATTTCTCATAAAATTAGGACTATATGGATCAATATTGATTAATTTTATGGAATATCCATATTCAGTTAACATATTAGCTCTATTAAATACTGCTTTAGCTAAACCTCCAATTTCATAGTCAAATCCATAAAATAGAATGAGAATATCCTTTGATTTTATCTTCTCATCTAATATCCTGGAATCCATATGAACAAGATTAAGAATTTTTACCAGTTTATCATATTTTCTTTCAACAATTAAATTAAACAAGGTATTTTCTTTAAAGGTTAAGTTCATATGTTCTGCTGAAGTATCAATTTGAATAAATAATTTATGTGTTTGTTCAAGAATATAATAGAGTTCCACATCATTAAATTTGTAAGTTAATAATAAATCTATCATATCTTTAACAATTTTGGAAGATAACCATATAAACTGGGGAAATTTCTCGTTTAAATAATCAATAAATTTTAAATATGAGTTTATATATTGGATATATGTTGAATTATTAATTTTTTCGTTAATTATGTTCTCCTTTATTTTTAATATAGGTTTATTTATAAAAATTGTTTTTTCAGAATTTAGTAATGATTTTTGGATAAAAATAGTATTATCAGAAATATTTTCATCAAATTCAATCAATTTTTTCATTAAAAAATTTCTATTAAAAATGAATGTTTCTAAAAGAAAACTGTTTTTTAATAAATCTGGTTCTTTATTTATATCTCTAACAATTAATAATCCATTTTTAAATGGTATATTGACATTATTCTGTATAAATTTATTTTCATAATTTAGAATATAATTTCCCCATACAATATTAACATCTTCATTAGAAATAACATTATATAATGTTTCAAAGGAATAATTTAAATATGAAAAATTATTATTTGCAAACATAACGTATTTTGCATTGGCTAATTTTATACCAATATTATATAAATTATTTTTTGCTAATTTTTGTCTTGTACGATATTTAATAATATTCGGATATTCCATTGATAATTTAGATAAATAATTCTGTGTATCGTCATCAGAATAATTGTCTATGAATATTAATTCAATATTTTCAAATCCTAAATTTTGTTTTTTTAAGATTTCTATGATGTTTTCAACATTATTAAATGAATCAATTAATATTACAATAGAAATTTTATACAATTTTTACACCTATTCATACAGATTTAATTTTTTATGAGTTAATTTTCTTTTAATTTAAATTTAACCATTTCAGGATATTTTTTATAAGAAAATCTCCTAATTTTGAATTTATTAAATTCTTATATATAATCTTTTAGTATATTGCAGTATAAAAATTATTACATAAAGATATTTCATAAAACATTATTGTTCTTTTTATAAAATATGTATGCTTCTGGAATGTTATTATTTGCAATATCCTCATATATTTGTTCATATTGTTTAATAGGTTTGGTTTTATCGTTATTATTAAATAATTCAAATAATTCTTGTGAAAAATCACAAATTTCTTTAAAATTATCATAATCAAAATTCGTATCAAAAAATTTATTATTTAACCAACTATTCAAATTATTCAAGGCTAAATACGAATATTCTGGTAATTCATTATTTATAAGATTATATGATGTGTAATAAACATTAATATATGTCTTTAATATTTCTTTAGAACGATTTAATGAAATTGAACCTTTATTAATTGAATTACCTTTTCTAAATGAATAATTAACAATCAAATCCTTTATAAACTTTATAGAGTTTACTTTACATAAAACTTCTTGATAGAAAATGAGGTCTTGACCTGCTTTGAAGTTTTTAAAAAAAAGTTTATTATCCAGTAAAAAAGATTTTTTAAATATTTTAGTCCATATTGACGGGTATATCTTAAGTAAACTAGGATTATCATGTAAATTATGTGTCTTTTCATATAAATGAGGAATATTCCTTTTATCCCAATGTATAATTTTATGAGCACCTGGTGTTGTATTGATATAATTTCCACTAACCACATCAACATCTTTATTAAAAATATTATCAAATAAAACTTTACACGCATCTGGAGTATAAGTGTCATCATGATCTAAAAACATGATATAATGTGTTGATGCTAATTTAATACCTTGATTTCGTGCATGACCAGAACCCTTATTTTCATCTAAAAAAATAGATTTAACATTAGGATATAGATCAGTTAATAACTTAATATAATTTTTACCCTCTTTTTCTGTAGAACAATCATCAATGATTATTAATTCAATATTTTCAAATCCAAAAGATTGATTAAATACTGATTTAAATGCATTTTTTATATCTTCCACTTTACCATTATATACTGGCATAATAACAGAAATCAATTGATGATTTTTATTTTTCCGAAGATCAATATTAACCAAATAATCTGTATAACTAATAGACTTTTGAATTAAATTAATAAAAAGTATATTTTCATAGCTAAGATTCTCATAATAATCATCATATTCAATAAAGTCATATTTGGTCAGTTCCTGTTTGATGAAGTTAAAATACTTGTTTTTATCAAAATCAGATAAAGAATAAAAATAATTTTTTATAAATGTAACATATTGATCAAGTATATTCTTTTTATAGGATAAATATTTTTTAAATATTATGAAAAAAGAAATATATTTAGATAAAAACGAAGAAAAATCATTAAAACATAAATTTAAACTATTTGCATCATTTTCAAATATTCTAGAACAATAAAACGGATAATCTGCAAAAGAAATTTTATCTGCACAAAATAATGTCTTAAATTTGAATAATAAGTCTTCTTGTAGTAAATCTTCTGAAAAACATATGTTGTTTTCTTTTAAAAATGAATTTAAATATAAATGTTTAATATTAGTATTTATTTCGAATAACAAGTCATTATCCATATTTTCCGCTAGAAATATTTTATTGGTTAATTCATTTAAAGAAGGAAAATAATCCTTTGTTTGATAAGTATTATAAGAATCGAAGAAATCAATAGACTTAAACATTAGCACGTCTGTTTGTTTAAGTTCTGCTTTTTCATATAAAAGTTCGAGACTATTTTCCTGTAAAAAATCATATGAGTTCATAAATAAAACATATCGTCCTTCAGCAAGTTTTAATCCGCTATTCCAGGATATGTTTATATTTTCATTATTTGAATTTACTATTTTGATTTTTTCATAATCTTTAACTAAGTTATCTAAATTGTTTTTTTGTGAATTAACAAGAATAATCTCAAAATCTCTAAAATTTTGAGAAAAAATATTATCTAAAAACTCTTCTAAATATTTTTTAGTAGTAATATTTACTATTAGTGATATTTTAATCTTGTTCATTTAATCACAACTTTTTAAGAACTAAAAATAATGTATATAAAAAATTTATATTAAATAATATATAAACATTTACTTATTAATCAAATTGGTGGATAATTTGAAAGTTTTAAATAAAATAAAAAATCGTATACTTCGTTCAAGTAACCAATATAATTTTTATAAAACTAATTATGAAAAATTATTAATCGAAAATACTCAGATTAAAGAGTCTCTAGAAAAATACGAAGAAATTTTAGATAATCAAAATACTTTTAATACAAAAATTGAAAAGCTATGTGGAATTGCTGATAAAGAAAATAAAAATATAGAGCATTTGTTGGACATTTTCTCTGAATGTAATGAAAATATAGAGCAGTTATCTGAAATTACTCTAGACAGTAATAAAAAGGTAGAGCAGTTATCGGATATTACAGATGAAAGTTCTAAAAGGATAGATAAGTTATCCAATATTACTGATGATAGTAATAGAACTATGGAAAATTTATGTAATCTTACTAAAGAAGAAAATAAAAAAATTGAAAATCTTGATGTAACATTACATGATAGTTTTAACAATACATTAAAACACACAATCAATGATAAATTTGAAAATCAAACAAAAGAGATTGTTGATTTAATTAATAAACAAAATGATACTGTTAATGATATAAATAATATTAATAATATCTATCTTGAACTTAATAAATTGAAAAGACAAACAGAATTATTTCAATTAGAATATATGAAAAATAATGATATTAAAGAATCTGATTTTATGGAATTAAAGAATTCCTTTGATGAATTAGAAAAATCAATAAATCTTATGAATAATATTATTTATGAAAATCATGACTTAAAATCATATATTAAAAAAGTATTAGAAGATTCTTAAAAAAAAATAAATGATATAGGTGTTTTTCTTATGAAATTATTATCGATAGTAGTACCTGTATATAATTCTGAAGAAACTATAAAAAAATGTTTAAATTCAATTTACAGACAATCATTACAAGACTTTGAACTTATTTTAATAGATGATTTTTCTATTGATGATAGTTTAACTATTATTGAACAATATGCTCAAAAATATGATAATATTAAAATTATACGAAATAAAAAAAGATTAGGATCAGGGCAATGTAGAAATATAGGTATTGAACAAGCAACTGGTTATTTCATAGCATTTGTAGATTCTGATGATTATCTTATTAACAAACACTCTTATGAATTTATGATTAAAGAATCAATAAAACATAATGTTCCAGTAGCTTCTAGTAACATTCAGTTTAATACTATAAATGGGGTAAAAAATGAAACTCAGTATTATCAAAATATTATGAAAACACAAGTATATGATTCTAAAAAATATGAACTACCTCATTTTATTCAAAAAAATATATTTAAAAAGGATTTTCTTGATGAAAACAATTTAAAATTTTCAGATTTATCTAAAGGTGAAGATAACTTATTCATGGCACAAGTCCTACTTCAAATAAAGAAATTCGTAAATGTAAATATTAAATCCTATGCATATAATGTACCTGATTATACGAATGTAATGTCTTTTGAAAACTACAGGGATCTTCTTTGTTCTTACCAGAAAATTTGTGAATTTTATTCAAAAAATAATAAATTAGATTATTTAGATTTATTTTTAAAAGAATTCCTTGAATTAAAAGAAATTAAAGTAGATATACATTCCAAAAAGCAATTAAAAAATATTGACAACATATTGTTTAATATCTATAAACTATTAAATTCGAATAAACAACTGAATTCTGAAGAAATCAAATCATTTAAAGACTCTGTAAATAAAGAATTTAAAATAAATAATTCTAAAAAGTTAAGTATTATAATATATGCAAACAATACTCTAAATGAATTAAATAATTGTTTAAATAGTTTTTTATACCAGGATTTTGAAGATGTTGAAATAATCTGTGTTAGTGACATCACCAAAGAGAACTTTGTAAATAGTATTCACAGGTTAATTAACAAAAATAAAAAATCAGATATTAAATTAATATTTAATAATAACTATGAAGGTCGGAGAAAATCATTTATTAAAGGATATCAAGAATCATTGGGAAAAAACATACTCTTCGTCACTGCAAACAGCTGGTTTGATTATGATAGTATTGAAAACTTTTTAAAAATTTCAGAAAAACAGGCTGATTTAATGGTCTTTAAAAAAGTAAACGATATTGAAAAAATCACTTACAATACAAGTATTTTAAATGAATTTGATAATAATGTAATAAAAAGCAATGATATCACAGAAAAAGAATTTTTCAATATTTTAAATGAAGATATAAATCTAGTTATCTCTAAGCAATTCCTTGATAAATTGTTAAAAAACTATTCTGATAATATTTTCAATAATCCGAATGTATTTAATTTCTTATCACTTTATAATGCAAAGACATTCCTAATAAATAATCAATATCTAGAAAACATTACAACATATCCAAATCATGATCTGTTAAATTCTATTTCTAATTTAGAAATACTATTTAAAATTTATAAAAGATCATATGATGAAGGATTTGATAAATATTTCTTAAATTATATTGTTGAATTATATAAAAATATTTATGAAAGTTATACCACTAATGAATTGATTAAAAACATACTTAAAAATAGCTTTAATGATTATAATAGTAAATATGATTTAGAATATGAATTAGATAAACATTTAAATTCAGAAAATAAAGAGTTTATTGAAAAATTAGTAAATTAAAAAATATTTGAAGTTTATAAGTTAAATAAATTAACTTAAATGTAAAATCTATTATGACTTTTAAAATTTCTTATTTTTAATAAATAATTAATTTTTTCATCTAAATCGTTTGTTTTATTTAAATTCTCTTCAATTTCATCAAAAGTTAATTTTTCACCATCATCTTCATAAATCCATTGATTGCTATCATAATCTATTGATGCTTCTGTCTGTCTTTTTGTATATCTATGAACACATTCAGCATCCCAAAAAATACCCTCTTTAATTTGTTTAATAGGATTTCCACCACTAATTGTATTTGAATTAACTATCTTATTAGATATTACTGATTTAGCACCAATTATACTTCCAGAGCCTATTTGTGTTCCTTTCAATATTAACGCTTCTTGACCTACCCAAATATGGTCGCCTAAATATACACTTTTAGAATAATTTATTCTTTTTTTGGTATCAATATCATAAATTAAGTGTGGATCAGCAAGGCGTATCCATATATCAAATGAAAATAAACACTCTTTTCCAATGAATATGTTTTTTTCTTCAGATAAACTTAGAGATAATTTACCATTAGTGGAACAATTTTCATCTATGAATAAAGTAGAATTATTAAATATTGCAACAGTTATATTATAATTTTTTCGTGATGAAGATAAATAGACTATGGAATTACTACCTAAACATACTATTCGAGCATTTATTAATCTAACGTTTTTTTCACATATCACACGATTATTTTTTCCTTTAAATTCTATTGTACTTCTTATCAGTTGTGGTTCATATCCAATAATTTGATTATTATTTTCATCTTCTTTAACAATTTTCATTTCTTCACCAACCACTTAGATTATGTAATATCAATTACATTTTAATATGACTTCTGAAATTTATATATAAAATTATTTCATCTATTATATAATATTTTTTTTGAATAATTATTACTTATCTTTTGTTTAAATAATACTAAATAATTAATTTAATAATTCTCGGAGTAAATTTAAAACATTAATCTTAATCCTAATAAAATTCACTAACTCAAAAATAAAAACATCAATAATTAAATAAATGATTTAAATGAAAAATTTTAATGTTTAAATCTTCTAAAAACCTCTTTTAATGAATATCAAAATATTTAAATAACAAAAATATAATACTTTCATTATGGATAAACTAGTAAAAACAATAATTAAAACTTCCTTTGAAAATATAACTAATTCCACAATACCGCTCAATGAACAAGTAGGTTTGATTGTCGAATATAAAAATGTGAAATTTGAATTTTTGATAAATATAAAAACATCCACAGATAATTTAATATGTTTAGGATCAGGTGCATATCCATTAGATAAAAGTAAAATTGATAAAACTAAACCTTGGTTTAACCGATGGAGTTGGAATTTTGATGAATTTTCTACAATTCATTATAATGATCCTAGTTTATATTTATATAATGATAAGATGGATGCAGGATGGGGCTTAGGAACTCCTGAAGATTGGTTTTTAGAAGATATTAAAGATATACTGGTACAACTATTTAAAAAATTTGGATTTAAAAATGAAAACGTGATATTTTATGGAAGTTCTGCAGGAGGATTCACATCATTACAATTAGGAATAATGATTAAACAAACAAATGTTCTGGCAGATATTCCTCAATTGAATTTAAAAAGATGGTATTGGGATACAATTAAAATACAATTTTTTCAAACTATTCTGAGGAAGAAATAATTAAAAAATTTAATTATAGACTTTCAATATTAGCACACATTCTTAAAGAAGAATATGTTCCGAATTCCTTAATAATAATGGATTGTAATGATGATAGAGATTATCAGACACAATTTACAGATTTTTTAACATCATTAAATAAATTACCATTTAATGAATTAGACAATATAAAACTTTTTATTTATGGAAAAAATAAAGGTCATCAAGCCTTACCTCAACATTATACTCTCAATTTATTGAATAATTATTTTAAATTAAATAAGATAGGTCATAAAAAATTAAATGAAAAATATGAAAATAAATACTTTAAATTTAATGAATTTATATTTGAATTACCATTAGAATGCACCATTAATTCCAAGAACACAATAACTAAAGATAATAACACCATATATTTCAATATGGAATCAGAAAATAAATCTATTGAAACTCTTGTACAAAATTATAAAAATTTTGTTAAAAAACATGAGGGAATTCCTTTTTCAGAAAAAATTAATGATAACAATATTCCAGTATATAAAGTAGGAAATAAAAAAAATACAACAGTCAGATATTACTTTTCAATAAAAAATAAAACTATTCAAATATTCACTTATACTCATACAATGAGTTAGAATCTGATATTTTACATTTAATAAATTCAGTTTATATAAATAATAAATTATAATTGTTTTTTTTTTAAAATATCTAAATAATTGATTTAAAAAATGAAATTTATTTATCTTAATATTTCCATATGATAAAAAAATAATTATTTTAACTTAAAACAATTATTATTCAATTAAAATCC
>SUTR01000033.1:3335-30271 GCA_015062825.1 Methanosphaera stadtmanae | reverse complement strand
GGTAAAAGCTACAACTTCAACACAACAACAGGTACAATCAATTATCAAATAAGTCAAACATTAAAAGACGGATACTACAACCTAACAATTATAGCAGGAGCAAACGGTAAATATCTAAGCTCAACTGTAAACACAGTAGTTATAAAATCATCAGCTGCTATAAAAACAAACTATATTAACAATACATTAAACAACAGATCAACAGCAAACAGTGGAGATATAAAAACAGGAAAATACATGAGTCTATTAACAGGTGCAAGTACAGTAAAACCGGGAGACACATTAAAACTCATAGCACACGTAACAACAGGTGGAATAGATATTACTGGTGGACAGTTAGGATTTAAAATAGATGGTCTAACATTAACTGATTCCAAAAACAACAAGGTATTCACACCAAAAGATGGACTTGCAATACTAGAATACAAAGTACCAGATACACTATCAGCTGGAACACGTACCCTATCAACAGTATATTCCTCAAAAACATATGGAGATGAAAGACTCAACTCAACACTCACAATGAACAAACTAAACACACACATAGAAGCACAGCCGATATATACCACAAGTTCTACACCAACAATACAAGCAACAATACTGGATGACAACAATGAGCTTATCAACAAACAAACCAAAGTAGTAATAAAAATAGATGGAAAAAGTTACTCAATAAACAATGACAATGGAAAAATAAGCTACAAAGTACCATCCAACCTATCAAAAGGACTACATCAAATAACAATCATAGCAGGAGAAAACGGTAAATACTTATCAAGCAGAGCAAATACTGTGATTATTAAAACATGAGTAAAATTTTTTACTCATTATTTTTTTTTAGAACAAAGATATACAAAAACGATTCTTAACTTATTTTAATATATTATAATTTTTGCTTATTTATTTTTATACTTCTTATTTAAACTATTCTTTTAATTAATAAATACTCTTTTTTAATAATAATATTCTTAAGTAATATCATTTTATTTATATTGCATATACATGTTGATAGCCTAAAAGTTTATTACTCCTTATATTTTTGAATGTAAAAAGACAAATATTAATAATAATATATTATAATTTAACAAACAGAAAGGGATAAAAATAAAATGGATTTAATGTTATTAGAAACAATATCAATAATACTTATTACAGCTGTAATAGTCCTGCTAGTTTTTAATAAATTAAAGTTACCCTCAATGATTGGTTTGTTTTTAACTGGAATTATTCTTGGCCAGTTTATTTCATCCGCTGATATTATTACTCAAATAGCAGAGTTGGGTGTAATCTTTTTATTATTTATTATAGGACTAGAATTTTCAATTGAAAAGTTTTCTGCAATAAAGCATTATGCAATTGTAGGAGGATTACTGCAGGTACTGCTTACAACTGCGATAGTTACAATCTTAACTATGATAGTATCCATACCTTTAAATCAGGCTATATTTCTAGGATTTCTTGTATGTTTCAGCAGTACTGCAATAGTTATGAAGATTATCCAGAAAAAACAGTTAACTCATTCAATTCAGGGAAGAGTAACTCTGGGTATACTTATCTTTCAGGATATTGCTGTTATAATTGTATTGCTGCTTACACCACTGCTTGGCGGACAATCAATAGACATGTCCATATTGCCTACAGTAATTCTTAAAGTAGTAATATTGCTGGTAATTATTTTACTAGCAGCTCGATGGATAGTTCCATGGGCATTAAAGGAGGCATCACGAACAAAAAATCGTGATCTTTATATGCTGTTGGTGTTATTCATATGTCTGGGAACAACATTCAGCACGTCTTTGCTGGGAATCTCACCAGAATTAGGTGCATTCATTGCAGGATTAATCATATCAAATACTGATTATGCACATCAAACATTGGGCTATGTGCAACCATTCCAAGATGTGTTCATGAGTATATTCCTAATATCTATTGGATTGATGGTAAATGTAGAATACTTCATAAGCAATATAATACTGATAATTATACTGGCTGTTGTAATATTGCTTGTTAAATATATTGCAACATTTATAACTGGAAAAATACTCAATATTCCATTAAAAACTACTATTGCAATATCCATATTGTTAAGTCAAATTGGGGAATTTTCATTTGTACTGGCTGGTGAAGGAATAAAATATGGCTTGTTATCAAATCAGATATTCACATTGTTTCTGGCAATAAGCATAATAACAATGTCATCAACACCATTCCTGCAGAAACTAACACCACAGATTATAGAATTATCCAAGAAAATACCATTAATGAATGAGGATGAAGAACTTAAAACACTAGAAGAGGAACATACACAGGAAGAAATTCTTGAAGATCATGTAATCATAGTTGGGTTTGGAGTAAATGGAAAGAATATCTCACGAGCATGTTACCATTATCACATTCCATATGTAATAGTGGATGCCAATCCATTGATTGTTGAAAAAGAAAAGGCATTGGGACTGCCAATAATTTATGGAAATGCATCAAATGAATCAGTACTTAAAGAATTAAAAATACATGATGCAAAATGCATAGTTATTGCTACATCCAACTATGAAAATACTTTAAAATCAATAGATGCCGCAAGACGATTAAATCCTGATATTCATATAATAGTACGTACAAGATATCTTAAAAATGTTGATGAAGTATATGAAACAGGAGCCGACATTGTAGTGCCGGAGGAATTTGAGACAAGTATAGTCATGTTTACAAAAGTAATGGATTATTATGATAAGGACATTGATGAGATAACCGATACAATTGATACGCTTCGTTCTGATAATTATAATACATTCAGATTAGCATCACCTGAAGAGATTACAACCCATCTGAATGAGAAAATTACCAACTTAAATCTTGACTCAATATACATTACTAGAAAAAGTCAATTGGATGAATATCTCTTTAAAAAGTATGATTTAACTGTAACATCAATTATAAGAGACAATAAAACAATTTTAGGTATAAGTCCTAAATTTGAATTAGAAATAGATGATTTAATATTATTCACAGGTAGTGAAGAGAATATTAAAGGATTTTTAAATGAAACATATGGAAAATAATAATAGTAATTATTTTCCAAGCTCTCTATTTTTTTTAATAAATGTGATTATTATATTCCACAACTAAGATTCATATCTTCTTCTTCGAGTGTCTGGCCACTATATTCATTCTCTTCAGTTACAATCTTTATTAAGTCATGTAGCTCTTCAGAGTATGGTACCTTAAATCCTATTGCTCCTCCTGCATTAGCTATTTCAATATTGTTTATATTCCAGTTATTTTCTTCACGACCATTATTCATAATATACCATATGCTCTTCTTAAGTATAATAAAGAGGTGACCTCCACCATAGAAGCTATTGTCACGAAAGCTATTTGCAGGATCATACACAACATCTGCAACTTTTAATAATATGTCAAGTTTCTGTGGCGGTCTAGGTGCATCAAAGAATATTTTCTCTATTTCAAGCTGTGCTTCTTCTTTTCTTTTACGATTTTCATCATAATATTTCTTTTTTGCTTCCTGTTCTTTTTCACGTTTGGCAATAGTTTCAGTAATACCTAATGCTTCTTCCACCTTGGGTGCATCCTCGTATGTGCACATCCAACCATGAGGATCACCACCAATCTTCATGATATCTGGAAAATCAGCTGGCGCATAATTTTTCATAAAAGGCTTTACCTTTTCAAAATCCTCATCAGAAATCTTCTTGTTAAATGCATATAAGTTACCAAATTCCACTTCATCTGTACATTTAACTATTAATTTTAAAGGTTCATCATTACTCATTTTATTCATTCCTTTCTTCTTTATACTTATATTAATATATCAAAATATAATAATTATATGGATTAATTCAATATATAAATCTGGGATGATAACTAATGTTTAAAATTAAATACAATTCTATAAAAGTAAAAGATATCAAACAATCCGTTGAATTTTATCGAAAATTATTCAATCTTGAAATAACCGATGAATACTATTCTGAATCATTATCTGTTGTCATGTTAACTGATGGTTATATTAATCTGGAATTAATAGAAGATCATGAGAATGAATATGGATTAAATAATATTGGATTTGTAGTTGATAATTTAGGGGACTTATTGGATGAATTTGAAAATGAAGATATTATCATTGATAAAGATAATTATGATAAGTTAGGATTTATTACTTTAAAAGATCCTAATGATGTGGTAATTAATGTTATCAAGGAGAAATAATCTCATTGAATATACTAACAACTAATTTTTTAATTATTTTTAATTAAATATTTTTTAATAAATAATCCATTTTATTGTCATTTTTTTATTTAGAAAATTATCAAAATCATTAAGTAACTTATTAAATAGAAACACATATATGCAGAAGGTATATAATAAAAACATTTATGATTTTAAAACTTATCAATTTCAAAATAAAGCAAAATTAGTTAATCTTGGAGAAATTTGCAAGTTTAAAAAGGGTAAAAAAATTTCAAAAAAGGATTTAACTGATTATGGTTTTGATTGTATTCATTATGGGCAGTTATACACTAAATATGATAAATTTATCACAAACACCTATTCTAAAACAAAATTAGATAAGAAACAATTAGTATTCTCTAAAAAATACGATATTCTTTTAGCTGCTACTGGAGAAACCCCTAGAGATATCTGTAAAGCATATTGCATTATGGCTGATGATATTGCAATAGGAAATGATATAATTATAATAAATACACAGATAAATAGTATATTTTTAACATATTATCTTAATTACCTATACAAAGATATTGCAAAAATATCACAAGGAGTTACAGTATATCATATAAAGATTGATGACCTTAAGAAGTTATCCATAAAAATTCCATCAAATGAAATTCAAAAGAGCATATGTGATTTTTTATTATTATTTGAAAAAAGAATAAATCTGCTAAAAAGAAAAAAAGAAGCATATGAAAAAATTAAAGAATATCTCCTAAGACATTTATTTCCAAAAAATAATGATAATAAACCCAAATTGAATTTTGGAAATTCTTTATGGACATATATAAAATTATCAGATTATGGCATAGCACATAATGGATTGACGGGAAAGTCCAAGGATGATTTTGGAGAAGGAAAAAAATACCTCGAATATAAAGCCATATTATCTGATGAATTTGTAGATATGAATATGATTTCATATGTAAAAATAAACAATAATGAAAGACAATACTGCTTAAAGAAAAATGACATAATATTCAGCATATCTTCTGAATTACCCTTCGAAGTTGCAATGGCATCATTAGTTCCAGATATTACAGATGAAATTTATCTTAATTCATTTTGTTATGCATATACAATCAAGGATAAAACCAAACTAAATCCATTATTTCTAGTTTATTATTTTAGAAGTCCTAATATGAGGCAAAAAATTATAAAACTATCACAAGGAAGTACTCGTTATAACCTATCAAAAAACACTATATTAAATATGAATATTCCCATAACATCACAGGATAATCAGAAAAAAATAGTCAATATACTCAAAAATATTGATAAAAAAATAACAAATACACGAGATGAAATTGACATAATTACAAAATACAAAAAAACTATTATTTCCATAATATTTTATTAATTTGTTTTCTAAAAAGTTATTATTATGTATAAAAGTAATTATTTCGAAAAATTCTGTTTTGAACGTAACATAAAGGATAGTACTAAAAAAGGATATGTCTCATCATTGGAAAATTATGAGAAATTCAACAAAAAATCCATGGATGTACTTATCCGGGAGGCAATCACTGAAGAAGAAAGAATTGCCAATATAAATAATCGTAAAATAAAAAAACGTTTGATTAATTATAGAAGATATCTAATTGATTGTGATTTTTCATCAAATACCATTAGAACATATTTTTCTAAAATCTTAACTTTCTATAAACATTATGGTGTAGAAATTCCAAAATTACCTGATATTAAATATAAACAGAATTATCAAACTAACTATTTGGATTTACCAACAAGAGAAAATATTGAAGAAGCATTGAAAATTGTTCCTTTAAGTTTTAAAGCATTGATATTATTCATGTCATCATCTGGAACTGCAAAGGCAGAAACCTTGTCAATTACTGTTGGAGACTTTATTAATGCTACTGAAGATTACCATAAGGGTAATTCGTTAGATAAAAAATTATATGAATTATCATTATGTGAGGACATTGTTCCTACTTTCTATATTAAAAGAAAAAAGACCAATAAATTTTATTATACATTTTGTTCTCCAGAAGCCTCAAGTTATATTGTGGAATATCTAAGAAGCAGGAATAATCTTAAATATTCAGATAAGCTGTTCCCATTTAGTTCATCAACAGTTTTAAATAAATTTGAACATATTAATGATCATATGAAATGGGGATTCAAAGGTAAATATAGATTTTTCAGAACACATGCATTGCGTAAATATCATGCATCTAATCTCGGATTATCTGCAGAATATATTGATGCTCTTCAGGGAAGGGGCCGATCAACTGTACATGAAGCATATATCAAGACAAATCCCGAAAAATTAAAACAACTATATATTAATCATATGAATAATATCCTCATTTATAGAGATAACATTCCCCAGAAAAAGAAAGAGGAAATAATTAATATAACTATAAATGTATTTTTATCTGATACTCAGATTAATCTATATTAATACCTTTTTTGTTATATTTTTCTTAAATTCCTTGAGATTTTCAATATTTCTTTTGGAAATATAAATCTTTTTATCTAGAACAGATAAGAATTGTCCTATCTTCCTTTGTTCTTCAATAGCAGGATAGGAAATTGTTATATTCATAAAGTCATTTTTATTAAGTATTGGTGTTACTGATTGATTTGAAATATATTTTAGCCTTGATGAATTTTTTTGAATATAATAATAGATATAATTGGTGTCAAATCCATCATAAGGTATTATTGCATTGACTTGCTGATTACATGCACAATCATTCTTGTTTATTGCAACTTTCCCAATAGTTCCTATACATGTAACAAATATGCTTTCATTAGGTATGATTTTACATTTTTTAAGTCCTTTTTTAGAGATTTTTCTTCTTGTATCAGTTATATATTTGTGTCCATTATAATCTTTTGGAGTAATCCATAATAATCCTTCTTTGTCTTCATAATTTTCAGCGTTATATGTAGAGGGTGTGTTGCCTGTTATTACCTGTCCAATAGATTGAATTTTGCTTTTTTTCCATTGTGAATTTTTAGTAGAATCTTGATAAGATGGTGTTTTGTTATGGTATGTAGGAATTAATATTTGCATGTAATAATTTTTAAGATTCTTGTAAAGTCTATGTTTTTCTTCAAGCAATCTCGTCTTATCATCAATGCTAGACAACAAGTTGACTATTTTATTTTGGATATGTATATTGGGTAATGGAAATTCAAAATTTTTAACATCCTTTAGAAGTATGTGTTGGACACCGCTGCCTGTTTTATATTTCTTAATGAAATGTTCAAAGAGTTCTGATTTAATAATTTGAAAAAAATAATCTGGATTTACTGTTTCATCCAATCTTATCAACATCATGGTAGAATTAATAGTTGCATCATGTTTTAGGTTTTTTATTATTGTAGGGTTTCCCAAGTTACCATCCTTTGAAAAGAGAATATCATTTTCTTTCAAAATGATTTCGGGTGATTTATAAAAATCTTTTAAAGAAATATGGTCGCATTTATCCCATTTTACAATATTGTTTTCAATATGCTTTCCTGCGATTAAATAAGGTCCTTTTTTAGTATAATCACTTTGTTTTAGTTTTTTCCAACTAATTCTTGTTTTAATTATAGCATGATTATTTAGACGAACAAAGTCTTTGCTATTACTATTTTTATAGAAAAACGATTGGGGGATGTTTTTATTATATTTATCATTTCTTTATAAACTAAAATGTAATTTATACTCATTTGCTCTGTATATTTATTAAATGGAGTATTACTTATCCTTTAATAGTCATTTAAACATTGTATAATTAATTTTTGAATAGCATATATTTGTAGGTATGATGTTCAAATTCGGTAGTGGTTTGCCGAATTTATTTTTCTTATAAAGATTGATAGAGTTAGAGTAATTAATTAATAATATTTTAAAAATAGTATATATAAAATATATTCTAAATCATTATAAATCTAGAATATTTTTAATATATAGAGGTGATGGGATGTTAAATTTCAATTCAATTACTTATATTAATGTTAATGTCTTTATTGCTGTAACGATTGCTTCACCTTCAAGACTTTCTAAATATCCTTTGATATATCCTGCGAGTATGTATAAAACTACTAGGATAATGATGATTTCTATTACAGTTATTAAAGATTTTCGGGTTGTTTCATCCATTAATTTTCACCTCATCTTATTTGAACTTCCACATTAAATAGTGTGTGGATTCTTGAGTTGTCAAAATCATAAATTTTGAAATAATCAAGCTATCCCCTCCAGTTCATGAGGTTCACAAATATTACTTGATTATACAAGTCGTATTTGTATTTAATTATTGTTTTTAATTAATAATTTTATAAAGTCATTTATCCCAACGTATCAGAGGATGGGAAGTCCTCTATTGGGTCTTGTTAGAATATTTTTTTTTCTAACAATTATTAAGATTGGTATGTATTTAGACACACCTAAACTTTATAATAATACTATATTTTTTCTATAATATAAATATTTTTAATAAATTATCATGTTAAATATATATTTTATCAAAATCTATATGAATACTTTTTTTTTCTTTTTTTGATTAACAATTCAAGCAGATGTAATTACAATAATTATAAGTATTGACTTCTTTTAATGAATATATAATTAAAATATCTGGAAATGTTAATAATAACATTAAATGTATAATATGATTGGTACTTCTTTTTAGAAAAATATAAACTCAAAATAAAATCCAAGAACTTATTAATTTTTAAATATATATAGATAATTAATAATCTCCTACCGATTGAAAGAAGTGATAATTATGTATTTTATAATTGGTGAAAAATTAATGGAATGTACTAAAGAAGATATAATAAATACCAAACAACAATATGTAGCACTTCTTTCATCGAAACAGTGGAGTGATGAAAAAAATACGTTTAAGATGGGTATAGATTTTGAACCAAAAACAACCGATATTCACGTTACCAAAGCAGAAGAAAACTATGATTCTATAACTGGAACATTTTGCATACCTAATCGTCGGGATATCCAGTCAGATGAAAGTAAATTTGCATTCGCATTAGATGAAAAGGGAATAGTAATTATTGATGATACAAAAGCTTCAAAAAAGATAATTAACAGGATAAAGAATACCAGGAAATGGAGACTTCCCAGTCTTGAACGATTTATCTATGATTTTTTGAATGACATTATACGAAATGACTTTCGCATCATGGAACGATATGAACACGAACTTGATGACATGGAAAATGAAATTATAACTGAGGACAATGAATTAACATCCAAAAGAGTAAATGAAATACGAGCTGACATTAGGGATTTAAAAATTCATTATGAACAACTATTGGATCTTGGTGAAGTATTAGAAGAAAATGAAAATAATTTCTTTGAAGAGGTTAACCTCAGATACTTCAGACTATTCCTAAATCGTGTTGAACGTCTACGTGATACATCAAACTCACTAAGGGATTATACTATACAGATTCGCGATGTATATAAAACACACTTGGATATTAAACAGAACCATATAATTACAATACTTACCATGGTTACCACAGTATTTACACCTTTAATGTTTATTGTAGGATGGTATGGTATGAATTTCAAATATATGCCTGAATTGGATATTCAATGGAGTTACCCATTCGTATTTATATTGTGTGTTGCAATAACCGTATCCATATTGCTATTCTTCAGAAGAAAAAAATGGATATAATTCTATTTTAATATTTTTTTTAGTTTATGTTGCTTCTTATTCTGTAATACTAGCAAAATCACTTAATTGTTAGTATTTGTTTTATATCTTTTTCATATTTTTATTCATATTATTTCTTAAATTATCTTCTAAATTAAATTTAATGTTCTGTATAATAACAATAATATTTGATTTAATTTATTTATTAAAAAATATCATCTTTTGCGGTGTAATAAGTAATTGAATGATATTTCAAGTAAAGATTTCTATTGAATTCCTATGATATTACTTTTTTATAGAAAAACTCAAAAAAAGTAATACTTTTTTTTAAATATTTATTAAGTTTGAAGTTTAAATATAATATTACATATTTATGTGGAGTTAAAAAATAAAAAATATATTAAATGTATCTAGTTTAATATTGTAGCTTAATAAGTGTAACAATCATTTAACCTTTCAACTAATGTTATTGCTTGTTGAATATTATATTATATATTTTTTGATTAATACAGAACATCAAATTTATTTTTGTGGTAAAATGATTGTATCACTTTGTTTATTCCTAAAATATGTAGTAAAATAGTGAGTTAAATAGTATGTTTAATAATAAAGCAAAATTGTTTTTATTATTTACAGTAATGTTCATTGCTGTAATCGGAATATCATGTGTATCTGCAACTGATGTTAATGATACGGATACAATTACTCAACATGTAACTACAGCGGATGTTCCAACAACCAGTAATGACGATATTGATAATACAATAAATAACAATGTACAAAGTACATCCAATATCAATTCAAATGTAAATGATAATGCAAACGAAATAAAAAAAACAGTTGAAAAGCAAGATAAAAATCTGAAGGAATTAAAAAGTAATGACTTTTCTCTCTCATTGGACTATGCAAGAGAAATTCCAGCTGGATCAAACTTATCAGTAACTTATTCAATAGGCTTATATGAAACAACATTTGCTGAGTTGACTTTAGCTGTAGCATATACTAACAGTAATGGTAAAACAGTATATATCCGTAATGTTTATAAAAATTCTGAAGAAGAGTCATTTCCAAATGGTATTACTGACACAGTAAACTTTCAAAATATAACTCCTGTTGATGGTGCAAAATCATATTTCATCCATTTAAGTTTTCAGGATATGGGAACGGGGTCTGTGGAAACAGAAGCAAATGAATATCCTTTCACGTTTAATAATGCTTTACCAATCCCACCTAATGCAACAGTAGATAGTATAAATTTCACTACTATTAATGATAAAGTATTTGTTGGCGTTGATACTAATGTAACTGTTGTTCTAAGTAATAATGGTGCAGAATGTAATAGGGCAAACGTAATCTTAAATATAGATGGGGTAAATCAGACAAAAACTATCACTAACTTAGGAAGTACTCCAAAAAGCTTAGTATATAATTACACTTTCGCAAATGAAGGAGTTAAAAATGTTAACATAATAGTTGACTACTTGAATGGAACAACATCTACAGTTTACACAGGAACCGTGACTGTAACAGCACCTTCTGAGGAAGATAAGAGTAATGTAACATTAAATAGCATATCCTATACTAAAAAACAGAACAAAGTAATAACAGAGACAACTACTAATGTGACACTCACACTAGGCAACACTGGAAATTTGGCATGCAATGAAGCTAATGTCACATTAACTATTGGTGATGAAAGTCAAACAAAAACAATCACTAATCTGGCACCTGCTTCAACCCAAAACTTAATATATAATTACTATTTCAAAGTTCCAGGAACAAAAACTGTAAGTGTAGTGGTAGATTACTTAAATGGTACAACAGTTGAAGTATACAATGGCAATGTTAAAGTAGAAATATATTATACCACAGTATCATCAGAAGTACTTACAACCAAAGCAAGTGGTACAGTAACCGGCGGATTATATCATAATGCAATACAAAATCCATCATTTGACAGTTCATTATACAGAAAATATCAATCTGATGTAACATTTAATTTTGCTGATGATTACTCTAATATTACCACTGCAAGATTATATGCAGTACTTTATGACTCAAGAGACGAACACCCTACATATTCAATCAATTTAACCATGGATGGAAACAATGATGGAGAATATGAAACAACTATTGAAAATAATCATTACATAGGATTAGCAACTACTCCAGACAGCACAGTTTACAAAATTAATGATAATATTACTAAAGTATACACTGATTATGTACTATTCTATGATGTAACAGATTTAATCAATTCAAACACAGTAAATGTCGAACTCAATTCATCATTTGGAAGTATAAAATGTATAGGTTTAATTGTTGCATACAATCAAGAAAACACAGGTAAAGAAATTGATTATTGGATTAATTTAGGAACAGTATGGACTAATACAGACGTTTCAACAACTTTCGCAACAAGAAATCATGATGCTGATGATGTTGAATTAATTCAATCTATCTCATCAAGTTCTAATCCAACAACAACATTCAATGGCAACACATTAACATACACAAAAAGTCCATCCGGATACTTTGGAATCGAATCATGGAATGTAACAGATAAATATTCCTCCTCATCAAACATGGTATTAAAAAACACTGCTTCAGGTTCATTTAAAACAATGGCTGCAACACTTGCATTAACATCATCCTTACCTGAAAATGTGGTTGTTGACAGTGTTTCATTTACTAAAACACAAAATGCTGTTCTTGCTTATAATGATACTAATGTAACTGTTGTTGTTAGAAATGATGGTGTTTTATGTGATGAAGCTGATGTAACGTTAATGATTGGTGATGAAAGTCAAACAAAAACAGTTACCAATATTGGTTCTGCTCCTCAGAGTGTGGTCTTTGAAGAGTTTTTCACTAGTGCTGGTCTTAAAAATGTTAGTGTTGTTATAACGTATTCAAATGGTACTACAACTACAACATATTCTGGTAATGTGGATGTAATAGCTAGTGGTTATATGGGTAAATTCTTCACTAACAATACAAATATGACTAATAAGGTTACTTATGATGGTTACAACACACTAAATGTCTATGGTAATTTGTTTGATTATAAATCTAATCAAGCTATTTCATTTACTTTTGATGCGGTGGCAAATGGTTTAACCGATCAGGATAAAATAGTTGATATATTTTATTATCAGCCATGGGGTGTTTGGAACGGTCAAGTTGCTAATATTACTGTTAGTTTAAATGGTGAAGAGTTAAGTTATATGTCTTCTTATAAAGATCAAAAAGGTTTTGGAGGATATGATTTCCCATATGGATTATATGTATATAATATTACTGATAAGGTATCCTTGGATGAAACTAACAGCTTTAACATAGCTCCAGTTTCTGGTGCAGCAGGTTATGCTTATTTCTATGGTGGATACATTGTAGCAGTTTATGAAAATTCAACTAGTAGAACGTTAATTAGTATAGCTGAAGATTGTGATGCATTGAGTGCTGGTACTTCATCAAGTTATGGGGCAACTCCGGATACTGCAATTGCATATGCGAATTTCAATGGTATTGATACACAGGATGTTGGTAATGCTTATGTTACTGTAATGGCAAATAATGCTAATAACCAAGAATATTTATACGTTAATGATAATCAGAAAGCGTTACTTAGAGATTCTTATAATTATGATAGTCAGGTAGCAATTGCAACAGTAAATGTAACTGATGACATAACATCAAATAATACAGTAGCAGTTAAATGTGTACAGGACACATCAGTATATGTATTAACATCAATACTTGTAGTGACCTATGAAGAACCGGTACAAGAACCTAATGTTGTAGTTGATAGTGTAAGTTTCACTAAGACTCAGAATACTGTTCTTGCTTATAATGATACTAATGTGACTGTTGTTGTAAGTAATGATGGTGGTGTTTGTGATGAAGCTGAGATTACTATTACTATTGATGGTGAAAGTCAGACTAAAACTGTAAGTGATCTTGATAGTACTCCTCAGAATTTAGTATTTGACTATTACTTCACTACTGCTGGTAGTAAGGATGTTAGTGTTGTTGTTGATTACTTGAATGGAACTACTTTTACTGCTTATACAGGTAGTGTTGATGTAGTTGCTAGTGGTTATATGGGTAAATTCTTCACTAACAATACAAATATGACTAATAAGGTTACTTATGATGGTTACAACACACTAAATGTCTATGGTAATTTGTTTGATTATAAATCTAATCAAGCTATTTCATTTACTTTTGATGCGGTGGCAAATGGTTTAACCGATCAGGATAAAATAGTTGATATATTTTATTATCAGCCATGGGGTGTTTGGAACGGTCAAGTTGCTAATATTACTGTTAGTTTAAATGGTGAAGAGTTAAGTTATATGTCTTCTTATAAAGATCAAAAAGGTTTTGGAGGATATGATTTCCCATATGGATTATATGTATATAATATTACTGATAAGGTATCCTTGGATGAAACTAACAGCTTTAACATAGCTCCAGTTTCTGGTGCAGCAGGTTATGCTTATTTCTATGGTGGATACATTGTAGCAGTTTATGAAAATTCAACTAGTAGAACGTTAATTAGTATAGCTGAAGATTGTGATGCATTGAGTGCTGGTACTTCATCAAGTTATGGGGCAACTCCTGAGACTGCTATATCATATGCTAACTTTGATGGTATTGATACAACAGATGTTTCTAATGCTTATGTTACTGTGATGGCTAATAATGCTAATACTCAGGAATATTTATACATGAATGATAATCAGAAAGCATTGCTTAAGGATTCCTATAATTATGGTAGTCAGGTAGCTATTGCTACAGCTGATGTAACTGAGGACATTGCTGCTGATAACGTGGTTGCAATTAAATGTGTACAGGACACATCAGTATATGTATTAACATCAATACTTGTAGTGACCTATGAAGAACCAATAAAACAAATTGATATGACTGTTGTGAGTGATTGTGTAACTAAAGCAGACATGGCAACAATAACCATTACATTTAATGACACCATCTCCGATGGAAAAGTAGAAGTATTCATTGGTGATGAAGAAGTACCAATAACTACAATAACTGAATTTGATTCAAATGTTATAACAATAGAAAACATAGACACATCCAATTACAACATAGGTGAAAACACTATTACAGTAAAATACTCTGAAAGTAACAAATATGAAGATTTAACACGAAATGCTATATTAACATTAACAAGCAGACAAGTATCATTAACAGCAGAACCATTAGTTATCACAAAAGATGTCAATGCCGTAAATTTAACAATTACATTCAACGATACTTTATCTGATGGAATTATAAAAATATACGCAAACAATAAAGAAATAGCTAATTATAATATAGAAGATAACTGTAATTATGTAGATGTAACTATTAATAACTTAAAATTACCATTAGGTGAAAATGATATTCAAATAGATTATTCAAATAGTCAATTATATGAAAATTCAATAATTAACTCTACCATCACAATTTCAAAATTAAATACAGTTATAACAGTGGATCCTACCAAATTAAATACTAATAAAAGTGTAAATCTTACTGCAAGAATAAATGGTGTAAATAGCGATGCAATAATTAATGAAGGTAAAGTAGTCTTTAAATTAAATGGTAAAACATTAAAAGATGAAAATGGTAAAGTAATATATGTCAAAGTAGTAAATGGTGTTGCTAGTATGATTTATTCATTGGATAATATATCCAACTATAATAACCTTAACATCACAGCTACATATTCTGGTTCAACAACATTTGACTCATCAAAATCTGATGCAGTAACGATAGAAAAACCTGAAGTAACTTCACCTATAATCACTATGGATAATATGACTGCAAAAGTTAAAGATAAAATCACAATTAATGCTACCATTAAGGATTTAGAAGGTAATAATTTACAAAATGGTAAAGTTGTCTTTAAGATTGATGGTAAAACAGTTAAAGATTCTGAAGGTAAAGTTATTTATGCAGATATTATAAATGGTGAAGTAAGTATTGAATATGATACTTCAAAACTTAAAGTAGGTAATCATACTATTAAAGTTGTAATGATATCAAGTCTTTTCGATTCTAGAATTGATCAAACGGCAACATTAACTATTGAGGGTTAAAATAATCCTCTATTTTATTTTTTTTGTAATGACGAATATGATCTTACATTACTTCTATTATATAATTTACTTATATTTTCACATTTTCATTATCTAAAATTTTCATGAAATCAGCTGCACTTCTATGACATTTTTATACATGATATTTTATCATATTCATATCTATATTACCATGAGTGTGTTCTATTATTTTATTTACTGCTTTGAGATATTAACAGTAATTTTATCCATTGAAGACTCATTGTTTTTTCATATTTTAATTTATACTATTTTTGAAGTTTCGAATAATTAATATGTCAGATGTTTGGATCTGGCTGAAAAATCTCATTGTCATAATATAAAATTTTATTTCTATTTTATTGTATCTTGTAAAAATTTTAAATTTTATTATGAAGATAATTATAAATAATGGTGATATAATGAATAATAAATTAATTTATGGTATTCTATTAATAGTAGTTGTAGGATGTGGTGTATTATTTGCACTAAACAATAACTCTATAACTCAACCAGAAACAAATATTGACGAATCACAATTACAAAAGGCAGATAACAATACAGTTACAGATGATGTGAAACTAGAAAATAAACTTTATACAATAGATAAATCAGATACGAATGCTTTATTGGTGGAAAATAATTCAACAACTTCAATTACAAGCTCTCTAATTAATAAAACTGGAAATACAACCGAAAATGGGGATAGTGTTGATTTTTATGGTACAAATTCAGCAATTCTAATAAAATCCGGTTCACAACTTGATATAAAAAATTCTAAAATCATAACCAACTCCTCGGGTTCTAATGCAATATTTGTAACAAATGCAGAAGATTCTGGTAACAATCAAGGTACACAACCTGAAAGTAATCCTGCATCACAATCAAATCCTCCATCAATGCCAGGGGGTGGACAAGGAGGTCAACCTCCTGAAGCTAGTGGTAATCAGCCTCCTGAAGGTAATGGTGGACAACAAAATGATAATTTAAATCCTCAAGACAATAGTAATCAAAATTATTCCTCCGGAGGAGCAAATGCAACAATTGAAAATGTGGAAATAAATACATACCAAGATAAGTCAAGAGGACTGGATGCAACATATGGTGGAAATATAAATGCTACAAATGTAAAAATAAATACAAGAGGTTCAAGTTGTGCAGCACTTGCAACAGATCGTGGAGAAGGAACAGTAAATGTTAAAAATTCACAAA
The DNA here is from genome assembly GCA_015062825.1 of Methanosphaera stadtmanae. GTDB lineage: Archaea > Methanobacteriota > Methanobacteria > Methanobacteriales > Methanobacteriaceae > Methanosphaera > Methanosphaera stadtmanae_A. The sequence goes on along the minus strand of SUTR01000033.1, from coordinate 13,059 downwards.
TAAACATAGGTGTTGATAACTCAACAGGAAAAGGCTCTCCCTGCATATATTCTACAGGTAACATAACAGTCGAAAATACTAATGGAACAGCATATAATTCACAAATATCATGTATTGAAGGAAAAAATAGCATAACCATGAAAGACTGCATGTTTAACTGTTTTGCAACAGGTAATCGTGAGGAAAATGGTGAATATGTGGATTTAGGTGGAATATTTATTTATCAAAGTATGAGTGGTGATGCTAATATAGGAACAGCAACATTCAATGTATCCGGCTCAAAATTAAGTATTGATGAATCATCACAATATTATAAAACAGCACCAATGATACATACAACCAACACACAATCCATTATTAATCTACAATCTACAACATTTGAATTTGGAAGTAACGTATTTTTAGAGGCCTCTGGACAAAATCAATGGGGAAATACAGGTTCAAATGGGGCGGATGTAAATTTAACAACAACTGATGAAAAAATTACAGGTGACATAATAGTAGACTCCATAAGTACATTAAACTATACATTATCAAGTACTGATTATACAGGAACTATAAATTCCAACCAGACAATAGGACAAACAAATATAATAATAAACGAGGGAAGTACATGGACATTAACTGGTGACAGTCACATATCCAGCTTAGAAAACAAGGGTACAATAAATTATGGCGATTACACGTTATATGTGGATGGTCAAGCATACAATAAAGACAACCCATTTAAATAAAATAGGGGAATGAAGTTAACTCTTCATTCATTTTATTTCTAATCTAATTCTATGACATTTCTTTTTAATGTAAGAAGAATAGGACCTTCCTCATCAACATAGAAATCTGTTTTAAAATGACCAGGAACATTTTGTGGTTTGATACTTTCATGATTTAACTGTAATTTAGCACCAACATCACTTTTATGGAATACTTCCATAGGTGCATTTTCAACAGCATCAACAATCATGGAAATGTCTTCATTTTCATCAGAGTTATCATAATATGGCTTATATTCACCATCATCATTTAAATATTCAATTTCATCAATTACTCCAATGTCATCGTTAATAAGTTTGAATTCGATGGTAATTCCATTATAATTACAATCACAATATTGTATGATTTCTTCTACACCGTCCATTGCTAGGGCATCAAGAATATTATCTATCTCCAAATAAGTCAACTCCAAAATATTTTTATTATTATAACTATATCTATATATTTTATAAATTAAATTTTTTTATCTGGAAAAAAATTTTCAAAACCATTTCAAAAATAAATCTAACTTTTATTAATTGTTTCCAATTGTTAAAAAACATTAACCATACAATATTCCTTCTTAATAATAAACATATAATAAATAGTACTTTAAACAAATATTTATATGATAAATTAATAGGTGATTAAACTTGAAAGTATTAGGAATTGTAGGAAGTCCAAGAAAAGATGGAAACTGTGATGTTTTAGTAAAAGAATTCTTAGATGCAGTGGATGCAGATACAGAATATATATTTTTAAATGAAAAAGATATAGCAGGATGTAATGCTTGTATGGGATGTGTAGAAGGAGATTGTGTTCTTCCGGATGATGGAAATGAAGTAATTAAAGCATTACTTGACTGTGATGTTCTTGTATTCTCCTCACCAATATACTATGGACAAATGACCGCCCAAGCAAAAGAATTCATAGACAGATTCTATCAAATATCAAGAAATCCAAACAAATCATTAGAAGGTAAAAAAGTAGTAACCATATTCACACAGGCTCAACCTGAAAATGTCTTTGGAGACTATATTGAATCATTTAAAACAATGCCATTTGGATTTATGGGAATGGAAGTAATTGGTAATGTTACTGCTATGGGTACACAGCAAAAAGGGGATAAGGACGAATTACAAAAATATATTGATGAAGTAAAAGAAATTGCTTCTAACATATAATCATTTAGTATTAATATAAGTTAATTAAAGTAAATAATTTACTAAACATTAACTCATTTTCTCTTTTTAATCTGTACTAATTCATGATTCTTATTGTTTCATAAAACAGTACAATTTTTTTTTAAATATTTTTTCTTGTTTATTTATACTTACTTTTTTTTTACTTCGTTATAGTTTAGCATTGCGAAGCTTAAATTAAAAAATTATTAATTGAATTAAATTTATTCTCCTAATTATATTTAAGTTAATAATTAATCATTATCTTGATTAAAGGATACTAATTGTTAGATCTCTGTCAAATTGGTGATAGTATAATAATTGTTGACATAAAATGTATATTGAATTAATGAAAGGGGTTCTTATTTTTCATTTATTAATTCAAATAATATTTCTTTATTTTTTCTTATTTTTATTAATATTTAATATTTAACAGTTTTTTTTAAATCTCCTGCTTGTAGGATTTGAAAGATAAACATTTGTTGTAATGTTGATTATTGAAATATATTATGCTAAAAAAAGCATTAATAGACATTCAAAGTACAAAAAGAAAAACAATAATGAATACATTAAACTTAAAAGAAACATTGAAAACTATGTACAATACCTCAAAAAAAGCATAAATAAAACCATAAATTGCTTTTTTCAACTATAAAAAACATTAATATTTTATAGAATTTGAAAAAAATAAGGGGGTGGGGGGGGTTAAATTTAATTATAATTTTATTATTACAGTATTTGCTCTGCTTGAAAGGTATTTACCGTTTTCTCCTGCTATGATTGTTATTTGATGTAGTCCCTGTGATAGGTTGGATGGTACTGGGTAGCTTATTTTTCCATTGGCATTGTTTGTTGTGTAGCTTTTTCCATCTATTTTTATTACTACTTTGGTTTCTTTGTTTATGAGTTGGTTGTTGTCGTCTAGTATTGTTGCTTGTATTGTTGGTGTAGTACTGGTTGTGTATAATGGCTGTGCTTCTATGTGTGTGTTTAGTTTGTTCATTGTGAGTGTTGAGTTGAGTCTTTCGTTTCCATATGTTTTTGATGAGTATACTGTTGATAGTGTACGTGTACCTGCTGATAATGTATCGGGTACTTTGTATTCTAGTATTGCCAGTCCGTCTTTTGGATTGAATACTTTATTGTTTTCAGAGTCGTTTAGTGTTAGACCATCTATTTTAAATCCTAACTGTCCACCAGTAATATCTATTCCACCTGTTGTTACGTGTGCTATGAGTTTTAATGTGTCTCCCGGTTTTACTGTACTTGCACCTGTTAATAGACTCATGTATTTTCCTGTTTTTATATCTCCACTGTTTGCTGTTGATTTGTTGTTTAATGTGTTGTTTATGTAGTTTGTTTTTATAGCAGATGTGGATTTTACAACTAATGTGTTTACAGTTGAGCTTAGGTATTTACCGTTTGCTCCACTTATGATTGTTAGGTTGTAGTAGCCATCTTTTAGTGTTTGACTTATTTGATAATTGATTGTACCTGTTGTTGTGTTGAAGTTGTAGTTTTTACCGTTGAATTTTATACATATTGCTGTTTGTTTGTTTAGTGCCTGGTTGTTTTGGTCTACTACTTGTGCTTTTACTTGTATGGTGTTACCTGTTGTGTATAATGGGTTTACATCGATGTGTGTGACTAGTTTGTTTATCTTTATTGGTGTTGATAGTCGTCCTGAGTATTTTCCTGATGAAAATGCTGCTGATAAGTTACGTGTACCCGCTGATAATGTATCTGGAATCTTATATTCCAGTATTGCAAATCCATCTTTAATATTTACTTTCACAGCATTACCACTTATATCAGTTAGTGTTTTTCCATCAATCTTAAATACTAGTTGTCCACCATTAATATCTAATCCATTATCTGTTATGTGTGCTATGAGTTTTACTGTATCTCCTGGTTTAGTATCAAATGATCCTGTGAGTAATTTCACATCAGTAGTGAATGTTCTGTTTAAGGTTAATGTTCCTTTGGAATCTTTATATGTGTTGTCTCCTTCAAAGTTTGCATTTGCTATGAGGTTTGCATAGTTTTTATTCATTGTATAATTAACTGTTGCAACACCAGAATTATCAGTTGTTACTGTATAGTTTTTATTGTTTACTGTTACTGTGATGTTTTTGTTTGATACTTGCTTGTTATTGTTGTCTTTTAATTCTATTGTAAGTTTTACCTTGTCATTTACTCTAGGTGCAGTGTTATTAGATTTTATTGTGATTGTAGTGTTTAGTTTGTTTATTTGTATGGTTTTGGTGTTTGTGCTTGTTGTTGTGTTTGTGTTGCCGTTGTAGGTTGTTGTTATGTTGTGTGTTCCTGTTGTGTTTATGGTGGTTGTTGTGTTTGCTTTTCCATTGGATAATGTTAGTGTTTTATAATTTTTATTGTCTATTTTTATTGTTATGTTTCCTGTTACTTGTTTGTTGTTTTGATCTTTGACGTTTACTGTTATTGTTATTGTATTGTTAATGGATGTTGTTGTTGGATTTATAGTTAAAGTTGTTGATGAAGTTAATTTAGCTACATTAATACTTATGCTTGTACTGGATGCATTATAAGTGTTATCTCCTGCATATTTGATTGTTAATGCTTGTGTTCCTATAGGTATGTTCAGTTTTAGAGTTGAACTTCCATTATTACTTGTAGTTGCTGTTGCAATTACCTTATTGTTTTTATCTAATATGTTTAATGTTGCTTTTGATATTGCTTTGTTGTTTGTGTCTGTTAGTGTGATGTTTAGTGTTGTGTTTCCTATTGTGTTGTTTAAGGTTTTGGTTGTGATTTTTGTGTTTAGTTTGTTTATTTGTATGGTTTTGGTGTTTGTGCTTGTTGTTGTGTTTGTGTTGCCGTTGTAGGTTGTTGTTATGTTGTGTGTTCCTGTTGTGTTTATGGTGGTTGTTGTGTTTGCTTTTCCATTGGATAATGTTAGTGTTTTATAATTTTTATTGTCTATTTTTATTGTTATGTTTCCTGTTACTTGTTTGTTGTTTTGATCTTTGACGTTTACTGTTATTGTTATTGTTTGACCTATATTTGCAGTTGCTGGCGTGGTTAGTGTTGTGGTTGTGTTTAGTTTTGCTACGTTGACTGTTAATGTTGTACTGGATGCATTATATGTATTGTCTCCAGCATATTTTATTGTTAATGACTGTGTACCAACTGGTATGTTTAAAACAATTATTGCTGCTCCATTGCTGTCGGTAGTGTCTGTTGCAACTACTTTGTTGTTTTTATCAACTACGCTTATGGCCGCATTTGCTATGTTTTTATTGTCAATAGTTTTAAGTGTAACATTTATTGCAGTATTGCCAATAACGTTACTTACTAACTTGGCGGATACTTTTGTGTTTATGATATTCTGGATAATGATATTATCATTGTTTATTAATTCTGATTCCATGTTATCAGATATGATGTTATCATTGTTTGTAGAGTTTACTGTATTGTTGTTACTGTTTAATCCTATTTGACTACTTTGTTGATATGATGGGTCGCTTTCATTTGCTTGGAAATGTATTTCATCACCTGCTGATGTTTTAGGTGTGTTGGTAGTTAAATTGTTGTTAGTCATGTTCACATAACCTGATGAGTAAAGAACAGATCCATTATTTGCAGTGTTGTTGATAAATGTATTGTTGTTAATGTTCATATAGTTGTATTGTTTATAGATTGCTCCACCATTATTTGCAGTGTTGTTTATGAATGTATTGTTGGCAATTGTTGAATTATATCCTGTATCTGATATAGCACCACCATTTGTTGGACTTGTATTGTTAATGAAGGTATTGTTTACAATAATAGAGTCTGCAGTACTTACACTTACTGCACCATCCTTATTATCAATAAATGTATTATTTGCAATAAGAATATTACTGTTTGTCTCATTTAGCTCTGATTCAATAGCATGTTCAGTGTTATTAATGAAAGTGTTACCAATAATTTTGGTATTTGAAACACTATTGTTAATAGCAGTTGTACAGTTAATGAATGTACAGTTTTCAATCGTTATTATATTATCTTCATTGTTTACTGTATCAGTTTTTATTATTTTGTTGTTGGAAGTATATGGTTCTGTATTTTCATAATATGTGGAATAATCAGTTTTTATTCCTAATGAATTTTTAAAAGTACAATTATTTATCTCATAACTAGCACTTTTTATGCTTATACCGGAATTTCTATCGTAAAAGTTAACGTTTTCAATTGTAACATTAATAGAATCAATATCAATCATATTAGTAAATGTTATGTTAGTATTGTTCCATCCAATAATTGAAAAGTTATTTGTTCCCTCTTTAACATGGATGGTGTTTGATTCATCCCAATCGAATGGTCTTATACAGTATTTTGTATTATAAATATCATTGATTCCAGCTACAAGGTATATTATACTATCATTTTCAACAATACTTAATGCATTAACTAGAGTGGTTGGATTATCAAAGCTTAAACCAGTGCCTGTACCATTGCTTGATGCATATATGCACTTGTTTGTTGCGGGATTGTCTTTGGCCAGTACTATTAATGTAGTGTTTATTCTTTCACCTAACTCGTCTGATGAACAAACTACTGATAGGTTGTATGTTCCTTCAGTTAGATTAACGTGGTAGGTGTAGTTTCCAATTCCATCTATTATTGGATAAACTATATCATTTCCATTTTCATCTCTGACAGTATTTGCATTAATTTTAATAATCATTTTACCATGATCAACAACAGTATTGTTATCATAATGTGCTCTGATTATAATTTCAACAATAGAATCTTCTTCAACAGGATTTACTTCATCTAATGTAATAATCCAGTTTCTTGGTACGGGTACAATGTCAGTGAGTATTGCAGTTGTTTTAAAGTAATTAGAAGTTTCACCAAACACTAATTCTACTGTATTATTTTGTTTTACCCAAAGAGCAGGTATTGTATAATTTACGGATACTTTACCGTTTCTTACAGGCAGTGTAAGGCTGTTTCCATTTTCATCTTTCATGGAAATACCATTAATTTTAAAGATTGCCTTACTTTCATTGACATTATTTCCATCTTTATCTTTGATAGTAGCTGATAATTCTACAGTTTCACCCACTCTACCAGATATTGGATTAATTGTAATTATAGGCTGTTTTTTACAAGTGGCTGATGTATATTCACTATCTGAGAAATATTCCTCATTTCCAGAATAATACAAGTTTATCCAATAAGTACCAGTACGTGTAGGAATATACTCCAAGCTGAATGTACCATTTTCATCAGTTATTGCTGTGTAATGTTCATCATCATTAATAACAATTTCAATTTCTGCATCAGTAATAGGCTCGTCTATATACTCTGCAAATAATTTACCCGTAATTAAGGAAGTTTCACCATACTTTAACACTATATTTGTATCAAAAATCGCACTATATGTTTTATTAGTCACTTCTACTATCATCGTATTTTGTGATGGAGAGTATGTTTCATTTCCTTCATATGTGACTGTTATATTGTATGTTCCTTTTGTTTCTGGTGTGAAAGTATAATCAAATTCTCCCCAACTGTCAGTTGTGGTTGTGTAATTTTCTCCATTGATGTTAATAATTATTTCTGCATAAGATATATCATCCCATTCAGCATCTTTTAACTCTCCACTAATATATATGTCGTCACCTAACTCTATCTCTGAATCTACATAGATAATTAGTGAAGTATTTACTTTTGTCACATTTACTATAATAGTACTGTTTGTTTGATTGAAAAATTCATTTCCTTCAAATATGCTTGTTATTGTATATGTTCCTGCACTTGTAGGAGTATAAATATACTCAAATTCACCGTATTCATCAGTTGTTGTGTTGTATACTTCATCATTAATCATGATTATAATAACAGCATCAGAAATAATGTCATCATGGCCTTGTAAAGAACCCATAATCAGGATATTATCTCCCATTTCTATCATTTCATCATAATTAGATTCATCCTTTACACTAAAACTAATTTCAGCCTCATATTTGAATAATACGCCATTAATAGTACAGTTTAATATGTTATATTCAACACTAAGTTCTCCATTTTCATCTTCATAAATTGTATCATCTGTGTTGTTATTTAGTATTGAATTGGTAATATTCATTATAAATTTGTTGTATATTGCTCCTCCTGTTTTTGCGTTGTTGTTTGTGAAGTTGGAATTTGTTATATTTATAATATCATAGTTGTATATTGCTCCTCCATTGGTAGTTGCTGTATTATTGTTTAATGCACAGTCAGTTATGGTTAATATATTAGGATCATATTCTCCAAAATAGATTGCTCCTCCGTTTTCTGCATTGTTATTATTTAATGTACTGTTTGTAATGGTTGTATCACTATATTTGGAATATATGGAACCACCATTTTCTGTTGCTGAGTTGTTTTCGAATGTTGTGTTGTTTATGTCTAGCGTTATGTCTGTTCCATTGTTGTATATTGCTCCTCCTGTGATAGCATGGTTATTATTTAATATGCTATTTGTCATAGTTAAAGTACCAGAACCATCATTATGGATTGCACCACCAGTAGTAGCACAGTTGTCAATTAATGTACAGTTAGTTATGATTGAATTACCACCAAAATCTAATAATAAATTAATTGCTCCTCCTTGTGTTGCATTGTTGTTGTTTAATGTACAGTTATTTATTGTAAAATTACCTTCACATATACTGTAGATTGCTCCTCCTTGTGTTGCATTGTTGTTGTTTAGTGTGGAATTATTTATGATTAAAGATTTGTCATCATATACACATTTACTGTAGATTGCTCCTCCAGATCTTGCTTGATTGTTGGTTAGTGTGGAATTATTTATGATTAAAACATCAGTGTCAGCATATATTGCGCCTCCAAATCCACCTTTTACTTCTAGATCACCCCAGTCATTTAGGTAATATTTTGGTTTTGCTGTGTTATTGTTTAAGGTACTGTTAATAATTGTGCAGTTCTGTCCATTATGATATATTGCTCCTCCTGTTTCTGCTGAATTATTATTTAAAGTACTATTTATTATAATTAAATCACCAGATCCTCTTATACAGATTGCTCCACCAGAATATTCGTCTTCATTTATATAATCAGAGGCATTGTTGTTGCTTATCGTACTGTTTATTATGGTTACATTACTTTCATCGTGATTGTTGTTGTCTTTTATTGCACTATTATTGTTGTTGGTTAATATACTGTTTATTACAGTTAGATTACTAGTTCTTAACTCTATTGCACTGTTATTGTTGTTGGTCAGTGTAGTGTTTATTATGGTTATATTAGCTACATCAGAAAATACTGCCGTCATGTGATTGTCGTTTAGTGAACTGTTGGTAATGACAATGGTATTATCTCCATAAAATCCATAAATCATAATACATGCATCCCAACTAACATCAATGCAATCATAATAATTATTGCTTAAAGTACTGTTGGTAATGTTTATTGTATTATTCCCTACATTAGAATATATTACTCGTTTACTATTGTTACTTAAGTTACAGTTGGTAATTATGGCATTTAAATTACCATTATTACTTATTAAAGCGCCGTCCCAAATGTCACCAAGTAATATATTATTGGTTAGTGTACAATTTGTCATGATTAACGTATTATAATCATGATTTGATATTATTGAACCACTATTGTTGTTTAGGGTACAGTTTATTAGGTTTATTGTGTTATTATCCCCGTTGTATATTGCAGTTTGGTTATTGTTGTTTAGGGTACAGTTTATTAGGTTTATTGTGTTATTATCCCCGTTGTATATTGCAGTTTGGTTATTGTTG
>SUTR01000033.1:0-3325 GCA_015062825.1 Methanosphaera stadtmanae | reverse complement strand
TATTGTTGTTTAGGGTACAGTTTATTAGGTTTATTGTGTTATTATCCCCGTTGTATATTGCAGTTTGGTTATTGTTGTTTAGGGTACAGTTTTTTAGGTTTATTGTGTTATTAGCCCAGTTGTGTATTGCTTCATTGTTGTTGTTTAGGGTACAGTTTTTTAGGTTTATTGTGTTATTAGCCCAGTTGTGTATTGCTTCATTGTTGTTGTTTAGGGTACAGTTTTTTAGGTTTATTGTGTTATTATCCCCGTTGTGTATTGCTTCATTGTTACTATTTAATTCACTATTTGTAATGTTCAAAGACCCATTTCCATAGATATTAATTGTGGAAAGAACCACACTAGCATTATTGTTATTTAGTTTACTGTCTGTTATTGTAGCATTATAATCTCCATCAAATACTAACAAATCATATACACGCGTCCATCCAGCCCAGTCCGTTTTCTCTATGTCCTTACAGTAATTGTCTATAGTAGTATTTACTATGTTTAGATTACCATTTGATAAATATAAGATATCACCATAATTATTATTTAAATTACAGTTTGTTAAGGTTAAATTACCTCCATTGAAGTCAAATAATCTATCTGCTGAAAAATTTATTATTTTAACATTATTTACAATCACATTACTATGGGTAAAATTTAAAAATGTATCATACCCAATTTCTCCATAGAATGTTTTTCCATTTCCTTCAATAGTAAGAGTTTTCACGGATTCTGGAATAAGTATCTTTTCAGATACATTTATGTCTGATTGAATATTTACTGTAACTGAATCAGATGGATATTGAGTTATTACATTTTTTAGCATGTCAAAATTTGACACATCATAGGTTATACTTGCAGTTTTTACATTTTTATATTCTTTTGTCATTTCTTTACTTTCTTTAATATTACTTGTAGTTTGCATAGGTTCTGCTATCACAGAATCACTAGTAGTATCTGTGACTGTAACAGCATCACTTACACTACTAGTAGTAGTTGTAGTGTTGGTATCATCTGCTGCACACACAGCACCTACAGTAACAAGTAACATAATAAGTGCTAAGACAAAGAACATGCTTCTTATTTTCTTTGTCATTCTATCGACCTTTTTGAATTATTATTTTTTTTAAAATCAACTAATCTAATTACTAAATTAGTTGACTTTTTTCATGTTGATAATAAAATCATTTGAATATTGGATGTTTAATAGTTAATATTGGATATATTAATTATAAGCAGGGTAATTTCTAATAATTTATAATAAATTATTGTTTGTTTGGTTATTCTAATTATATTGATAATATCACTAGAATTTTATAATATATCAAATTGATATTATTATCAATTAAATCTTTTAGAATTGCTATTTAATAAATATAATCCTTATATTATATATTTAAAAATAGGATATAAGCTATTATTTTTATCTAAGAATTATCCATAGCTTATGTTTTATTATTTTAAATTTTTTTCGTTTATGGGGGGCTTAGTGCATTTATTATCTTTTTAGAGTAAAAGGGGGGGGGAGTGAGTTGATGTTTTATTATTTTAAGTTGTATCGCGGTTTAGTTTTATTTTTTACTTATTTTTATCGTTTTTTTTAATATTTTTTCTATTATTTTTTATTGTTTGTTTAATTTTGGTTTAATGAAGAGGGGTCTGAAAGGTGTGGGTATTTATTTGCATACTCTGTATCCACATTTTTTTAACTTTTTTCATTTCCTTGTCTAGGCTGTTTAATTTTTTATTATTATATTTTTTTAATGGACTAATTTCTTGTAGGAAGTAATGTAAGAGGAGGATTTTTTTTAGAAGTAGTTTAATTTTTTTTCTTTTTTGGAAATTATGTGTTATGATTCCTTTCAATAATAAAATTTTTAAGATCATTTTTATATTTAAATTACTTGTATATTTTTCTGTGTGTTCTTGTATTGTTTGTGTTGTGGGATGGTCTTAGCATTTTTTTGTATTTCTATTTTTTCTTTTAGGGTGTTTAGTTTTCGTGTTTTGTTTTGTGACATGTATGTGGTGGTTATTTTTTGGTGTTTTCGGATGTTTTTATTGTTTTTTGCTATGTTGGTGTTTTTAGTTGGGGGGTGATTGTTTGATTTTTACTTCGTTATATCCGTATTACGAAGAAAATTTATTGAAGTAAAATAACTGAAGATCTTATGAACATATTAATTGATGTGTAACTAATCACCATCTTTGCAACTTCAATAATTGCTCTTCATTTACCTATTTACTGACTTATCAGAAGTTATTGTAAAAGTAGCATATTTCGTTTTATGAAGTTCCATCTTCTCTTTGGATATGTTAGCATTTTTTTGATACTTATTATATTGTCATATTCATTAATGTATATCTAATCAGATAAAATATACTAATACGATTCAAAATAACCATGTCCAAAAAATAGGTCAAAAAATGACATGTTAAATGACATACTTTAAATTAAAAAAACCAACAACGGAACACATACTACAAACAATAAATATCAAAATAATAAAAGATAAAAATAATAAAATACAAGATAACTAACCATGTCAAAATTAAAAATAATTATGAAATAGAAAAAATTAACAAAACTACATTACATATTGATCTAAAACTTATGTCTGGTGATATTTATGTGTCTGATATAAATATTAATTAAATATAAATAATATAATAATTATATTTATGTTTAACTAATTAATATTAATATACAGGGAGTGGTTTACAATGGCTATGAAAACAATACGAGTATCTGAAGAAATTCATACTAAACTTTCCCATTTAGGTTTAAAATCCGAAACATATAATGATATAATTGGAAGACTAATATCAGCATACGAAGAAGAATATTTAGAAGATTTTACAGATGAACAAGCTGCATATTATAATGAAAGAATTAGACAGTTTGAGAATGGAAATTATGAAGGAACTGTCGAAATTGATGTTGATGCTCTAAGAAAAAAATATGAATGATAATATGAGCTATAGAGTTTTTATAGATAAATGTGGAAAAATTTTTGGATAAAAATTCTGATGATGTTGAATTAATTGAACGAATAGAGAAAAAAATATTAAAATTATCTGAAAATCCATATTTATGTGCAGAAAAATCTTTTAGAAGTCTAAAATGTCCAAAATGTAAAAAAACTAGAATTGGAGATTATCGTGTTATTTATTATATCTCAGATAAAACAGGATATGTAGAACTAATTGATATTGGTCTTCGGAAGAATATTTATAAAAAGTGGGATTAATCTCTTTACAAATTTTGATTAGTAATATATTTATAGTATACTAAGTATACTATTATTAGGTGATAGTATGATGACCAAAACTATTA
>SUTR01000032.1 GCA_015062825.1 Methanosphaera stadtmanae | reverse complement strand
TCTTAATATTACTATATATATTTTTTTAGAAAAAGTTTTTTTAAAATAAAATAAATTAATTTTCTAGAACACTATATATAGAGTTAGTAAAAAAAATATGAATGAGAAGGTTATAATAGCTATGAAAAAAGAATTAATTAAATAAGAGAATAATCTTAATTATATGAAGATTATTTCGACTTGTGAGGTTTCTGGTATGAATATGAATCTTGCAACATAGCTGCTGGTAGAGTCTTCAGCAAATAGTTGTTTTGGTATTGTGAAGTTATGACTTTTCTTGTTTAGTTTTCTTTTGTAAATATCATCATCAAGATCTACATCTGCTGGTGTTGCACTTAATTGGATGGTGTCATCCTTTTGTATAAGATAAATTATGTCATCTATTATTTCCAGGTAGTCATAGATTACCCGTGGCACTACTGTCTTTAGTGTATAGTAGTATCCCTTCCCTGTTGACTTTTTGGTCTTGTTCTGGTATATTGTCTGGTTGAATATGATTACATTCTTGTATCCATCATATTCCTTTATTATTTCCATGGGTTTTAATTGCTTGTCTGACATGAACTCTCACCATTATTTAATGGTATTTTTGTAAATACTTAAATATATAAATATAACCTATTACATATGTGTAATTGTTAAGTGTAAGACTTTGAATATAAATGGATGTATTAATTCATTTGTATTCATCTCTTATAAATCCCTTTCAAAACAAGCTATTTTTATCAAATATTATTAATTATTAAACTGATAACTAAACTATAAATATTAAAATATTAAATATAATATTATTAATTTTGGAGATGATTATCATGACAGAGCTACCACTTGCACCACTGAAGAGAATATTAAAAGAAGCAGGTGCAACAAGAATCAGTGACGAAGCAGTAGTAGAACTAGCAAAGGTACTTGAAGAATATGGTGCAGAAATAGGCAAAGAAGCCAGCAAATATGCTAATCATGCTGGACGTAAAACAGTAAGGGCTGAAGACATTCAAATGGTAATAAAATAAATATAAAAAATAGCAAAGGTTAATTTATGTTACAAAAGGTAACATAGACTCTCTCTTTTTTTTGGATGAATAAAATAATAAGTTTATACTGTGTTATAGATATTTTTATTAACTTTATAAAATTGTATGTATAGTAATTTTCAAGTTCTCATGTATGATTGAAATTTTCTAATTCAACTGTTTCAACTTTTTGTAATGTATATATAAAAACTAAAATTTCTAAAAGTACTTTTTGTATGTACAGTTATTTTTTTATATATTATTTTCTTTTATGTATGTATAAAATTAAAAAATTAGAAAATTATCTTTTGTACATACACTTTAATAGCGTATATACAATATCTTAAATTTTAATTTTCTTAAAATGTATGTACATTATTCTTGTTGGTTTATGTCAGTTACATCAGCATGTATTTACATGTTAATATTTAACAATTACTCAAACTAAGTGATGATCTATAAATTATATTGTATATACAAAATAGCATTTTAACAAAAATTGTTAAATGTATGTACATATTATTCTGTACATACAAATTATGAAAATTACAAAAAGGTAAATTTGTATATACACATTATATTTGTACGTACACTTTGAGAAAAAAATGAAAATTATTAAATGGATGTACATTTAAATATTTTTTCACAGCACATAATCTTATAATTATTCTTTTTTTTTTAATTGTGAATGTAGATTTATTATTTCTTATTTTATTCGGAAGTTTATAATTTTAATGTATGGATCTTATTGAAATAGGATGGGCTTATATTTTTTTTCTTAAAAAATTGTTTGATATGTAGAGGGGATGTGTTATATTTTTATTGTTTATGATAATTTCTAAATTGTGTAAATGCAATTTTTGTATCATATGATATATATGTCATGATGTATTTACATTTATTTGTAAATACGATAAATTAAAAATAGAGATTATGATATTAATGTAAATACATTAAATGTATGTAAATACAATAATTCAAATATTAAAAAATTATAATATGTAAATATTATAAAATGTAAATATGTTTTTTAATTTTTAAATAGATAATGTAATGTAAATACAATATATATTTGTAAATACATTATATGAATTTTAAATAATTTAGTAAAATGTATTTACAACAATAATTAAGGTTATTATAAAAATGTGAATTATTAATGTATTCGGGGAATAGATTATAGAAAAAAAGAGATATGAAAAAATATAAGTGTAAATACACTTAAAGATTGGATTGTCAAGGATGTAATTGTTGATTAAATATATTTTTGGTATCCTTCCATACAGTCAAGATATTTTGGATCAATATCTGGAAGAACCTCTTCAACAGTAACTTTATACTCATTACATATACGTTTTATTTCTGCTTCTTTAATACGTGCACGTGGTCCACGTTGTCTTAGTTCATGATTATGTTTTAACGTTTCTTCAACTTTTAAGATTGCATCTTTTATTCCATATGTAATGTTTTCTTCATAATCCTCTACCAGTTGATTTAATGTTTGAATATTTGCTTGAATTTCTGATAGCTTATCTTGTTTTTTAGTAAGTCGTTTATCTAAACGTTTATTCAGATCTTCAATTCTCTTAATTTCTTCATGTAATTTTTCTAGTTTAGATTCATTTTGTTTTTGCAGGTATCGTATTTCAGAAATATCATCTTCAAGTTCATCTGCTTCTTTTTTTGATGCATGAATTATTTCATCATGATTATCGCTGATTGATGAATATGCTGCCTCTTCTAATATTTCCCTGTAACTACGTTTATCTCGTTTGATGATTTGTTTTGCAATTACATCAATACGAGTAGTAATGGTTGTTGATTCTTCTTGTTTGGATTTCTTTTTAGCCATTAATAATACATCCTTATATTGATTATAGTAATGGTTACAAGACTGGAAGAATGTATATTTTAGAATATTTAATAAAAAAAAGATATTTATATAAGTAAGTATAAATTACTTAATTAGCTGTAAGACAAATATGAGGTAGTGAGAATTGTAAGACCAATAATAATTCTCATTATCTTTTTTAAATTAAATAATTAAATTTATTCTTCTTTTGTAACGTAACAATGAAATTCATTGTTTTCAAATTTAACATTCCAATTTAACTCATCATGAGCATTTAAGTTTAATACATCTCTTATAGATGAGGGAATAATTGTTTTTAACGTTTTACTTTTACTGCTATTTTTCACAGTTGTACTTTTTGATGTGAATAACGTTTCTGTCATATTTCCTCAACCTCCAGGTTAGAATGTTATTATATTAATATCATATGTTGACCACATTTGGGTCACATTTTTCATGTCGAATTTATCATATAATTTCTTTATAAAAATAGTTTATTTAGCATTATATATAAAATTTATTACAAAAACATATTGAATTAAGAAAAAATAGAAAACCTATAACTTCATTATAAATGTAAATACGTTTTAACATTATAGCCAAAACAGTGAAAAGTGTAAATATTTACACTTAACTTAGCGAAGAAATATCAGTACCCTAAATTTTAACATGAAAATTGCATATTTTTCATATTTTATCAAATTTTTAACATAAAATATTTATATAAAAAAAATCATATTTAAGTTCATGTGAGTATGACTTGTCATATTTTATTTAGTGACATGACTTGGTCTGCCATTGACCTTCGGAAACATTCCTGTAAATATTTACAAAAATGTCAAAACAACTTTTTTTCATAACATGTATTTACACTAAATTATTTTTCGTTAAATTGACTATAACAATCATTTCTGCAGTATTACTCTGTTTAACGCTATAAAATCCCTTTTTTAAATGATAAAAAATGTAAATACAAAATGTTAACTTTCAATTATGGATCAGGTTGCAAATACGATTTCATTAAGATAATGTAAATACAAACTATCTTGTTTGGTGTCCTTTCTTAAAATGTATTTACGTTTTTGTCTGATTTCGTAAATACTCGAACTAAAAAAAAGTGTAAATACGCCCAATGTGTAAATACAAAATCAGTAAAATGGCCAAAAATGTATTTACACTAGTAATATGTATTTACAAATATACTATTGACAGTAAAAATTAGAAAGTGTATTTATCTAAAAATTATATTTACAAATTATCTATCATTATAAAAATTATGAAATGTATTTACACTATAATTGTATTTACAAAATTCATATTATGGGTAATTTTCAATATGTATTTACATCTTCTGTGTTGCTAGAAAAAAAGATCCTCTTTAAAAAATAGCATCAATATACAAAAAAATCAGTAACTCCCGAATATATTCCTGGCTATACTCTACTGTTAAACTAAAACAAGTAACTGGATTAATCTCTAACTGTCATATAAGTTCTTATTTTATAAATGTATTTACAAAAATAGTTTTGATGTTGAATTGGTAAATTGTATTTACATAATGAGGTTATATTTACAAAAATAAAATTTAATAAAAATAGCTCGGTGTATTTACATAATATGTGTGTATTTACAAATATTATTTTCAATGATAAACATGCTTTTGTATTTACATATTATTATCCTATTTACATTAATAAGATATTGTCTAATCTTGTTATAATGTATTTATAGTAACTGATTGTATTTACATTATGTCTTGTATGTTAAAATATCCATAATGTATTTACAAATTATGGTTGTATTTACAGTTATGTAATATTGTTATTTCAATAAAATGTATTTACAAATTTATGTATTTACATCAATCATTTTATAATAAAATATGCTGATTGTATTTACATTATTTATTGTATTTACAATTATGATTATTCTGATAAATAATACTATTGTATTTACAGATAATTATGTATTTACATTTTATTATTATTTCAAAAATAGTAATATTGTATTTACATATACTTGTTGTATTTACAAATGTTGGTAACTTTATGATTTTAGTAAATTGTACATACACTTATATCTAATAAACGCCAAAGTATAATTATACAATTACATAAGGTTAGATCTATTTCTAATATTATACATTCCATTTACCCTCACATAATATTACACTTATTTTGAAATATTACACCCTGATTATTACATGTAATATTTACCCCTAAAACAATTCATGTCTTACAAAACTATCCTCAACTGAACTGTCATACAATATCTAAAAATGTTATTTCTACCTGAATATTACAGTAATTATTACACTTTTCTATGCAATATTACATTTGGTCCTACAAATATTCCAGTTCATCCTTAGAATATTACAATTATTACAATAAATATTCCAGTTGCCTTACAAATATTACACTAGAATATTACAGTTCAAATAGCAAATATTACACTTGCCTATGAAAATGCATTTCAATTTTCACAAGTTCTATTATAATATTAGTATAACTCTTATATATAAATGTTCCTCTATTTTTGTAAATATTCCAGTTGTAGTTTTAACTGTAATATTTCACATAATTATATAAGTAGATAACCTCATAAATAGTATATAGATAAAATGAAATATTACACTACTGTAATATTTACTATAAAAGTGGAATATTTCAACATATGGTAATATCAAAAAAAGCAGGATACTACTGTAAATAATATAATAATCATGTCTGGTAATGTTTTAGTAAACTGTAATATTTTGACTCAACTGTAATATTTGCTATCAAATATTACCAAAATATTACACTTTCACCTACTGAAATATTACAGTTTATATATTTGGTAAACTTTGGAGTAATATTCATTTAAAACTAGTATTATGCTAAAATACAGTATTTAAGAAGATAATATACTATCAATAAAATTCAAATATTGCACTAACTGTAATATTTCACATATAAAATATTACACCTGATGGATGAAATATTCCAGTTTGATATTATAAATATTACAGTTGACAACATGAAATATTCCGGTAATATTTCCAAATATTACACTATAAGTTGAAATATTACACTTGACAAATATATAATATAAGAAGACTTCTGACAGGTAATTGAAGCTTACTTATAAAAAATTCAAATATTACACTAACTGTAATATTTCATTAAATCATGGAATGTATAAATATAATATTTAGATGGATGTAATTGTATGTCAACCAAGAAAGTGACTTTGAATATGGATGAGGAAATCTGGGAGAAATACACTCAGAAAGTTGAACAAAAAGAAGGAACAACCTATGGAAAATTAGGTAAAATCTTAGCACAATTAATTCAGGATTACTACCTGGATGATAAAAAAGCAACAATAGAAAATAGTCAATTAAAACAGGACTATGAAAAACTAGAACAGCAACTTGAACAAGTGCAAATTCAAAAAGAAGATCTTCAAAAGGATTATGATAAACTACAATTACAAAGTCAAGAAAGTAATGTGGATGATGCTAAAGTAAATGATCTTGAAGAAAAAATCGAGACACTCATCCAGAAAAATAATGAAAAAGACAAAGAATACATAAACATCCATGAAGAATATACAAAAACCCAGAAAGAATATGAGACTCTGCAGGAAAAACATGCAAAATTATCAGAAGAAAAAGAGGATATAATAAATAACCATAATAAAAATGAAGAAAAACTAAGACAAGATATAGATACACTACAAAAAAATAATGAAAAAACATTAAATGAAAAACAACAACTCCAAACAGCAATAACACAACTAAACAAACAAATAGAAAACAACAACCAAGACCAACAGAAAAAAATACAAAAATTAGAAGAAGAAATAAACACTCTAGAACAGACAAACAAACAACAAAAAGAAAAAATAGAAACACTACAAGATACCAATAAAGACCTTGAAATAGAATATGAAAAAATACAATCCCGAAATGAAACCCTACAAGAACAAAAAACAAGCATCCAAAATGACAAAAACTCACGTGATGACTTCATAAAAGAACTGGAACAATCAAGACAACAATACCAGAAACAATTCGAAAACCTAAGACAAAAGAATGATGATCTAAAACGGGAAAACAACAACCTACAACTAGACAATGACACAATAAAAAAGCAATATGAAGAAAAACAGGAAGAAAACAAGAAACTAGAAGAAGAAAATCATCTACTACAGGAAGAACGAGACAAACTCAAAGAAGTAGAAATACAAAACAAGACACTTGAAGGAGAAAAAAATGTTCTTAACATGAAAATAACAGCACTAGAAGAAACAAAGGAAAACCTCAACCAAACACTACGCAACCAACAACAAGATGCAGATAAAATAAGAAGTGACTACAACTCAATAAAAGAAGAACTTGAAAACAAAAGACGAGAATACAACAGAATCAGCAACGAGAAAAACCACTCTGATGAAAGACAAAGACAACTCCAGGAAGAAGTCAATGCACTAGAAGTCAAGGAAAACAACTATAAGATGGTATTAAAACAACTAGACAGTATGAGCTTTATGGATAGGATCCTGGGAAGATATCCTGATGATATAAAAGCACTTAAAGGATAAAATTTAAAGAAAAACATTTAATTATAATATAGTAAAGGTGTGATTCTATGGTATATACAATAGAAGAAATTAAAAGAATATCAGTGCCTATAGCAAAATCATATGGTGTAAATAGTTTAAGTCTTTTTGGATCATATGCTAGAGGAGAAGCTACTGAAAATAGTGATATTGATTTTTTCTTTGATAAAGGGGAAGTTAAAAGTTTACTACAACATTCATCATTAATTAATAAATTAGAAGAAGCATTTAACTGTTCTGTTGATTTAGTTTCAACTGGAATAAATAATAAAGAATTTATAGAAAAAATACGAAAAGGTAGTGTATTATTATATGAAAAATAAAGAAAAAACAGAAGATTTAATAAACTATATGTTAAATTTATGTAATAAGATATATTATCTTAAAGATAGGTTCGGAAATTCATATGATGATTTCTTAACAGATGATGCATACCAGTTAGCTGTATGTATGGTCATAATTGATTTTGGTGAATCTGCTAAAAACCTTGCAAAAGAAATAGAAGATGAAAATCCTCAATTTCCATGGCATGATGTAATAGGTATGAGAAATATATTTGCTCACAACTACATGGGAATAGACTTTGATGAAGTATGGACTGTAATTCAAGAGGATTTACCTTACTTGGAAAAATTATTAAAAGAAATGTTATCTAAGATACAAAAAAATTAAAATTTATTCAGAGGATTATTTTGTATTGTTTTTTCAATCCTCTGATACTCACGATTTATTCCCATTCTAATAGGATTACACTTCTATCAGCATCATTTTCATCTGTTTTTATTATCCATTTTACTTCATCACCTGCAGATATTTTTGCAATGTATTGTATTAGTTCTGGGATTGGTATCATACATTGTGAATTTATTGATTCTATATTTGTTCTGTAATCGAATATTACTTCTTCTTTCATGTTAATCATACTCCTTTATTATTTCTTTCATATAATTTATATCATCACTTGATATGTATTCTCCAGCAAACATTTCTCCTTCTTTAATGTATCTATCTATAAATGATAGTAGTGATTGTTTAAAGTAGAGTTTACTTTTAAAGTTACCGTAATGTTTGAAGAATCCAAGGTCTATTTTAATATCCTCATCATGTCTACTTCTAAGAAGTGTAGTCACTGTTTTTTCAAGTGTTTCAAATTCTCTTTTATCTTGTTGATCTTCAATGTTATTCTTCTTTTCTAGGAGTTGTTTTATCATATGGTATTCCTTAATGTTTTCATTTAATTTTCTGTATAAGTTTTCGCTTAGTCTTTCCATGTTGTTTTGTTCATTGTATAACATGTGAATGTATCCTTCTATATCATCGATGTTTTGTTTGTAGTTTTTAATTATTTGACTTTTTATTTCCAGCTGAGATGCATATGCCTTCTTATCTATTTCCAGTTTTGTTTCCAAGGCTTCTCTGATGTATGAACTTTTCTTTCCTTTATCAATATGTTCTAATAGGTCATTTTTATCTCTGAAGTTGTATATTTTTTCCATCTAATCCCTCACTTATTAGCTATGAACCTATGATACAACAGATATGATAATAATATAATAATATAATATAATTATTATAATAAAATAATAATAATATAATATTCTACGAAAGTATCTGCATAGCATAGGGATTTTTCATTCTTTACATCTTTACAAATTTTGTAAAGAATTATTTTTTCACATTCACTCTATGTTTCTTCGCAGGACTTTTTCACGTCCAAATTCATATTTTTCTTGCTTAATTCTATCACGGTATTTATGAATAAAACTGTTAAATTCCTTATTGGTTGTACTTGTTTCTTCTTTTACTTTCTTTTTAACATGATCTGGAATACAATTATGCATATTTAACATTTTAGACAACAATGGCAGATAATTCCTGTAGGTATAATAGGGGTCATTTTGCTGGTGATTCTTTACAGTTTCATCCAAATTGTAAAGATTTTCATCATCTAATTTCTTTACAGATTGTAAAGAAATTGCACTATTTTTGTAAAGATTCTTTACATTTTCATCATTTTTGTAAAGAATTTCCTCATCAGATTTCTTTACAATTTCATCCTTTTTGTAAAGACAGTCTACTTTTAATATGTTGTCAAGTTCATTTTCTTTCAACTTTTTCAATTCATCCATACACTTATCAATCATGTTAATCTTGGAATGAATTAATGCTTCTTCTCTTCTAAGATCATAGAAGTCAATACTTCTTCTTACATACTCTGAATAATTCATACCAGATGAATGTATCTTTGCAGCTTGTCTGTCACTAATTCTAACATTAATTGTTTTCATTTTAGCCTCCATAATCAGAAGATCAATACTTGTACTTCTCTTCTAATTTTTACTATTTTTTAGAATTCTTCACATAATTGCAATTATATATATGTATGAGGTTTGGAAGTGGCTGAAAGTGTTATAAAACTAAAAGCTATAAAAAAAGTATAAATATTATATAATCGTTTGCAGTTTTATAATATAATTGGATTAATTAATATAACTGTATTTACTGATTTAAAGGAGAAGAAAATTGCTTGTTGCACTTATATCATAACATTGCGAAAAATAAAATAATATTTTCAATCATATTATAATCTTAATTATTACAATTAAACAACATATATAATTGGTTGTATTACAAAATAATATTTATTAAAAATTAGGAAAATTATTTTCAGAAAAATAGAAATAAGGAAGAATTATTCAAATATAAAATTATCTAATGTAATCGAAGTGAATGTACTGATTATTTCATCAAATTTCTCTTTACGAGTATCTTCTCTTAATTTTCTTATATTGAAATCCACCATTTCCTTAATATCATAGAATACTAGAAATAATTCTGATTTTGGAAGTTTATTATTTAAACCAATCATTTGATTTATGTGATTTCGTTTTAATAATCTTGCAGAATATTTACATTCATATAAATGTAAGTTATTTAGTTCAACTATTAAATCCCATGTATGGCTTGTATAGTCATTTATAATGATATTTGACTCTTTATATATTTTTTCATCATGGTGCTGTTGTAAATAATTATAGGATAACATTTCCAAATAATTCCCTCTAAGTTCTCCTAGATTATATATTTCAAAGGGTAACCAGTTAGTAAATAGATTGTATATTTCAAATATGATCTTATGATAAGTTGTATGTATAATTAAATATTTTGTTAATATTGTCTCATATTCTTCTAAACTTTTGACATAAAACATGTCTCTTACAAGGTGGTGTAATTTAAAAGAACCATTATAATTAATAATAATATTAATTAATTCATTTAAGTATTTATCCTTATAAAATCGTTTTTTGGATTTGAGATTGTTTATATTTTCCTTAATTTCGTAACTTTTCATAAAATCCCCTGATTATTTGATTTAATTTGAAAATATATTCAACTCTTTAAGATTATATTTAAGATTAAGGAAACCTGAAAGTAATGGTTCTTCATCAATATCTTTTATTCCTCTGGTAATTAAAACATCTGCTAGTTCAATGCATGCTATTGCTTTTTTATAATCCTCTTTACTTTCAATATTTAAATGATTTCTTGCTAAATCAGAAAGTTCATCAATTTTTTCAATATACTCATCAGATATAATATTTCCCTCATTACTTAATATTTTAAGTCCTTCTAAAAATTTAACATTTATTTCTTCTATTTTACCACATATAATAGTATTATATTTGATTATATTAAATTTATTTAATTTATCTTCAATATTTACTGCTGATTCCATATTAAAACTTCCATTTCAATATTAATTTATTAATATATTAGATTTAAGAAAATGTTTTATCATAATTTCTTTGATAATATTTCTAATTCTTAAAAATATTCTCATATTTATTAGCTTTTATATAAGTTAAATTAATTTTCTTCACATATATTGATAGGGATTTCGGAAATTAGAATTTCATATCTAAAAATTTTAGAGTATATACTATATCTAATGTTAAATATATTAAATTCTTTCTGTTTTCCTTCCTGATTCAATGTACTAATGATTATAACTTTATAATATTTTTTAATAATTGAATAATTAAATATTCATTGTTTATATTTTTCATTATATACTATTAATTTTTAATTTAAAATATTAAAAAATTACTATTATTTTTATAATAAGTTTTATTTAATTACTATTGTTTCTATATTTGGATTATATTGGCTTATTCACACTAAATTTCATCTGTGAATATATATAATATACTTCAAGAGAAGATGGAACTTTAAAATTGAAATATGGTACTTTGATAAAAACTCATGTAATGTCCTTAAAAAGTAAATTAAGCATCTTATACTAAATTTAGAAAGATGGTTTTTATTTGTGAATGTATACTAAATTGGAGAAGATGTAGTATTGTAACATTAGGAATTTACTAAAAATGCGACTTTGGAATATAAATAGATATTGGATAAAAACCAAATACTTCAAAGAAGATTACATTCAAAGACACAAGGATAAATATATCCTTACTAGTCCTAATAATCCTAAGATACAACTCATTAAAATGAGTTGGATACATATAAACTATGCACGTATGCTTAAATACAATTGCAATCCTTATGACCCCGAATATACAGGATACATAAAGAAGCAATTTAAAAGAACACCATTTGAATATCTTTACTGTAAAGACAAATAATTAGAAAATAGATTTAAGTGTCATTTCGAGATAAAGAATATATTTTAGCCGTATGTATTGAAAGATACACGTACGGTTCTGAGGAGAGAAGGGAGGAGTAATACCTCCGACTTATCCGGCCGAAACAGAAAAAAAGAAATTTAATATTAAAGTCTTTTATCTTATAATTTAATATATGAAGTAACATTTTATATGAATGTAATCGAATATTCTGATAAAATAAGAGTGTAGTAGTTTAGCCATGATTTCATTTTATATATTTACCCTAAAAATGAATTAAAGGAAAGTTTAAATGAGATTTTATTATAAATTTTCTTCAATTATTTTTATTTCTTCTTTTTTAATTCCATATATCTTATAGATTTCCATATTTATTTTTTGGTCAATGTTATCAATACGATCTAAAAATATTTCTCTTTCTTGAGGTAAATTCGAATTATTTAATTTATTTAACGTTTCTGTCATATTTTTTGAAAGATTAATTATGTTTTCTTGTTCTTCTAAAGATACTTTTTTAAATGGTAACTCCTGTAAAATAGATGGTTTAACTTGTGCTAGCATTCTACCGTTTTCTAATGAATATAATCTATAGATATAAGTATATAACTTTGAGTTTAGCACTGCAACAACATAATATGGGTTATAATTTTCATTAGTTCCAAATAGATAAACACCATCTGTTGCGTATAAATTGTTATTATCTACTGCAGTTATTAGTTTATCCGATGTTATAACACCGATTATTTTATCCTTTTTTAAATATATTTTTTCATTCCTAGGTCTATGTAATGAATAAATCGGATGTTTACCAGTTTTTACTTCTTTACAAGTAATTTGATTTTTGAACTGGCTTATAAATTTTTTAATATTAGGAATTTCATTAGATTTAATTTTTTTTGTCGTATAAATTAATTTATCCCCATTATATTCTATATTGAAAGGTTTAATATTAAATCCACCAGTTACAACATTTTTAATATATTTCTCTTCAAGATTATTGTCTTTCATTATATCTTCTTTAATTATGAAAGCTTCTTTTAAATCTGGAGATGCACCTCTTGATATTTTCTTATCTGAATCGATAATATCTTTAATTTTTATTTCACAATTTTTAATAATTTTGTTTAAAAATTTATAATCCTCTATATTGTCTGTAATGAAATTATTTCCTGGAACACTCTTGAGGGTATCTTTCGGATAAATTAAATAGTCTCCTTTAATTAACTCTTTTTCTTTCTCTGAATTAGTTTTCATTTTTCTTAAATCTAATGTTTTAATATTTTTTTGATTAACTTTACTGAATATTATTATAGCTGAAGGTTGATTAATGCCTTTAAAGACTCCATTTCCCATATTTAGAATATTAAGTATCGAAAAATTATCTATCAAATATTTTCTTAGTAATTTGAAGCTGGATTGTGCCAAAATTGAATCGGGTATAATCATTCCAAAATATCCTTTAGAACCAATTTTTTTAGAGAAATGATATATGAAAAACATAAAAGAATTAACCATTCTAACAATAACATCTTTATTTATCTCTTTCAAATATTTTGAAGATTTTTCATCTATTAAGGCACCCCATGGAGGATTACCTATAATAACATCAAAACCACCATTTTTAACAATTTCAGAGTATTGTTTTTCCCAATTAAATGGATTAATCTTAACTATTTCTTCAAAGTTCAAGTTATCTTTATCTAAGATATCTGTAGAAATTAAACTATTACCATTTTTAATATTACTACTTAAATTTGGTAAAGCTCTTTCATGGAATAGTTTTTTTTGTTGTTCAATTAATTCTTTATTTTGATCTTCTAAAACTTTTAATAATAAACTTAATTTAGTAACTTCTACAGCTAAAGCATCAATATCTACACCATAAATATTGTTTTTTAATATTCTTTTCTTTTCAGTAATTGTTAATCTTTCAATGCCATCTTTACCTATATAAATAGTATCTTTAGGAACTTTTTCTAATTTAAGATAATAATCTAAATGATAATCTAATAAATATTGGTATGCTCTTATTAAAAAACTTCCACTACCACATGATGGATCAATCACAGATATTTTACTAATTTGATTTGGAGTTTTACCTTTAATTTTTTTACCTAATGTATTTTCAATTATATAATTGACTATATATTGGGGTGTATAGTATACTCCTCCTGCTTTTTGAACATCTGGTTTTTTTTCTATTTTGGCTTGATGACCTTTGGTTAATCGAATAACATTTCCTAAGAAATCTTCATAAACTTTTCCTAAAATTTCTGTTGATATAACACTGAATTCATATGGACTGTCTGGATAATATAAATTTTTTATAATGTTTTTAAATACAGAGTCGTCTATATTTAATGTTAGTGTATATGTGTCTGTTGTAAAATCTTCTTTATCATAAGGGTTAAAATGGAATAAACCACTATTATATTTTTCATCAGCTTCTTTACATATTTTGCAAAAGTTTTTGTAAATTTCTGGCTTCTCTAACAATAATTTTAATCTTCCATATCGTTCAATTTTACGGTCTTCTGCAATTCTTAAAAATATAATTCTATCGATTATTAATTGGACTGCATAATTTAATTCACCTATTTTTATTTTTGAATTTCTAAGTGCTATATTCCTAGCTAATAACAACCTCCAATTTTCTATTTCTTTAAGAAATTCTTCGTCTACTTCACTAGTTCCACTTTGTGTTCCTTTTAGATTGTTTGAGAAATTATCGAATTTTCCACTTAGTACAGCATCTTTACTGAATATGTTGTATATTTCATCCCATTTGTCAATGTAATCAGTGTATTTGTAATATTTTATTCTTCCTATGCTGGCTGATTGGTTTTTATCAGGTTTCAGAGTAGTATCATATACGGCTAGTTCTTCAAAGTCTGTTAATATACATAATGGTAATCCAGCACTCCATCCGTACCGTCTTACCTGAAATGCATATTCTTTATCTTTAGCTAGATCACGACTTGGTTTTTTTGCTTCTACAAAGAATATTCTTTCCCCTCCCAAACGAAATGAATAATCTGGGGCTTTAGTTTTCTTTCCAACTTTTATACTATCTTCAAATACTACTTCTCTGAATCGTGCACTCAATCCTTCGTTTCTAACATTCCATCCTAATTCTTCAAAGAATGGGTTTAAAAATTTTACTTTTGTGTTTTCTTCGTCAAATATGTCTGGATTTGTGTATTCATGTTTATTTTCTTTAAAATCTTCTACTAAGTCTATAATTTTTTGTGGTGCTGACATTTTTATCCCCATTTTATTGTTTATGATTAGTCCTTGCTTTCAATAATATATTTATCATAATGTTTTAATATTTAATTTGTTGATTTGGTTAGTTACTTTTTTACTTATTTTTATTATTTTATAATTAAAACATTTTTTGTATTTTTGAATTATGTATTTTTGGAGTATATAGTTTGATATAATGATTTTCAAAATAAGTAATTTTTTGATGATGAACTACTTTTTGATTTGGGTTTTTGATGTAGTTTGTATTGTGAATTTGATTATTAGTATTATCTGCTGTCCTGTTTGTGTTATTGTTAAGTGTATTATTATGATTTATCCTCGTGTTTTTTTTTTATTTAATCTGGTTTTGTTATAAATTATAGTAATACTTATATACTAATAATTATTACATTATTAATTATATAGAAAATAGTTTTATTTTGTGATAATTATGCGATTAAAATTATATTTATATAATAAAAATGGTATTATTAATGTTCCTTTTAATTATAATCATATAATGTCCTTTATTATATATGATTTGATTGATGATGTTGGTTATGCCAATTGTCTACATTCAAAAAAGTCATTTAAATTTTTTTGTTTTAGTCAAATTAATATATCTAAATGTAAAATGGTTGATGGTGGCTTTATTTCTAGGGATGGTAGAATAAGTTTTATTATTTCAAGTCCAGATGATAGGTTAATAACTGAATTGGTTAAAGGAATTATGAATAAACAGTCAATAATGTTCATGGAACAAGTATTGGCTATCATTAAATGTGAAATTATTAAAGAACCATCATTTACTAATAAGATGGAATTTAGAACATTATCTCCTATCATAGTAACAACTAAAAAAGAAATTGATGGTAAGTTACGTCAATGGGATTTAACACCATCTGTTGAGTTTTATAATGGTATAAAGAATAATTTAAATAAAAAATATGTGAAATTTCATAATCTGAAATATATTGATAAAACTATTAATGTATATTCTAATATGAAAGTGGTTAAGCGAAAAAGAATAAGTATTAACAAAGGTCCAAATACTACCTTTCATAGAGCGTTTATGATGGATATTGTTTTGGAGGGGGATATTGATTTAATAAAATTTGCTTATGATTGTGGGTTGGGTTCTAAAAACAGTCTAGGGTTTGGTTTGGTTGATATTTATTAATAAGGTTGATATTATGTCAGAAAAATTAAATTTACATATAACTGGAAATCCTTTTATTGACTCTGGTATTTATGCATTAAAATCATTAGTATCTGATGATAATGATATTAATGATATGACATACGATCATTTGAAAGAAGGTATTCGAATTATATCCAAATTGTATTTAACTCCTGCATGGAATAAGGATATGTATAGCATATTTCCAAATAACATTTTGACAAATAATGCATATAAAGACAGAAAAAAAGATTTATATCCTGAGGAATTATTGGATTTATTTAATTCAATTACGGATATGGCAGAATTTGGTACATGTATGGGTTGTGGAAGAAGAACTTCAATAAATGAACATGTAAAACGTGACATACCCTTAACGGGTTCTTTAAGTTTTAAAAATTTCTTTTCATATGCAAAAGATGGTGCAGATTATTGTTCTTTGTGTGTTTTATTGATTCAGTTCATGCCTTTATCTTTATTCCGGGTGGGTGATAGATTTATTTTATTTCATTCTGATTCAGATGAAGTTATGGGCTACTGGACTAAAGAAACATTAAATAATTATCATAATCAAGTATCTTCAGGATATTATCTGGGTTGTTTTAATAAGGGGTATAAGAATCCAGTCAATGGTATTTTTCATATTATAGAAAAACTTATCCGAGTATATGATAGAAAACAATGGCAAAAAATTAATCCCTCATTGAATTTTTATTATTTCACAAATTATAACAAGGAAGCTAAACTGGATGTATATTCATTTCCAAATAATGTATTCCGTTTTTTAACATATATTCCTTCAACAGAAGTAGATAATTGGAAGTATATTATTAAATGTCAGTATGTCAATATAAAAGAGGATGAAAAAGAAGAAAAATATAAAAATAAAAAAAATCGAATCTATGAAAATCTATTAAATAAAAGATCAATATTGAAATATCTTTTTGACTATCAAAAAAAAGTAACATATTGTTCTTGGAATCTGTTAAGATATTATCTTCAAGAGGTTGAAAAAATGAGTGATGAACGGATAAAAACAATAAGGAATTTGGGGGATTCTTTAACTGAATATATTAAAAAATATGATGAAAAAAGTGTATTGACAGATATGGAAAAAGTTGAAACATATAGTAACTTCACTAATATACTGCGTAAAATTATGAAAAGTAAAGTGGAAAAAGGAGACACAGAATTACTTTGTACTTTTGATGATTTTGTCTATAATATATGTCCAGATTATAAATTCTGGAAGGAAACACGTGATTTGATTCTCTTTAGATTATATGAAAATCTAAGTGAATGGCTAATAGATAACAAATAAAGGTGAAAATATGGAAAATAATGTAATAGGTTTTATGTTAGTGGATGCACCACATTCTGCATTAAATAATGCAGGTAGTGATGCAGGAGATAGAACAGATAATATTGTAAGAGTTAAATCAATCAGAAAAGACAGAAAAGTTTATCCTTATGTATCTAGTCAGGCTTTAAGATACTGGTGGAGAGATACACTTGAAAAACAATTTAATTGGAATTTATCACCTATAATTAGGGATAAAAAAATTGCATTTACCCAAGCTAATCCTATCGAATATCCTGACGACGATGCATTTGGTTATATGAGGGCATTGAAGAAGAAAGATGGAGGTACAGTTACAAGAGTTTCACCTTTAAAAAATTCTCCATTAATATCAGTTGTAGGTCAATATCCAACAAATGATTTTGGAGTAATGAGCAGACAGGAAGGAGATCCAGTACCATTTGAACATGAATTTTATTCAACAGTACTAAAAGGTATTTTTGCAATAGATTTAGGATTATTAGGTAAGTTTTCAGAAGTTGAAAGAACCGGCTTTAAAAATATGTATCCTGGACTTGTTGAACTAGCAGAATCACAAGGATTAGAACATATAGATAATGATTGGATTTTACCAGAGCACGAACGTGTTAAACGTGCATCCGATATAATAAATGCAATACCCTATTTATCTGGAGGTGCAAAAAATACTTCACACCTTACAGACATATCTCCTAATCTTGTAATTTTAACATCAATTTCTACAGGAAATAACATATTCATGAACATAGTACGTGAAGAAGACAGTGAAATATACTTTGATTTAGACGCGTTTAAAGAAGTATTATCGGATTATGAAGATAAAATAACTTCAAAGATTTATATTGGTATGAGAAAAGGATTTTTACCAATTATTTATGATAAATTAGAAGATTTTTCAAAAGAAAAGGACAATATAGAATTTGGAACAATAAAAGAAATCACCCATATTTTTTCAACTAAAATCAACGAGCTGATATAAGATGAAATTTTTAAGAGTACTAATTGAAGGATGGACATCTTCATTCAGATACCCTTCTTTCATAAGTGGTTTTCAACCAACACTTCCTGTTCCCCCATTAAGTACAATATATGGATTATTATCAGCAATTAAAGGAGATATAATTAAACCAGATGATTTAAAAATTGGATATATTTTCAATTATGAATCAAAAACTATTGATTTAGAACAGATTTATGAAATAAAAGCCTTAACTGGAAATAAAACAAATGTTATAAAGAGAGAATTTCTAGTAAATCCAAAAATGTATTTATACATCAATGATTTGGATTTTAAAAAATACCTTGAATCACCATACTATCAATTACTATTAGGTCGTTCATCAGATTTAGCTATGATAAAAGATATCAAAACAGTTAAATTAGAAAAAAAATCAAATGTCCTATTAGGTAAAACCATTCTACCATTTGGTACCAAAGGTGCATATGGAATACTTCAGGCATTACCCATATCCTTTTCAGATGAAATTCCACGAAAAACACTTGAAACAAAGCCATTCATATTAATGGATGAATACTTCGAATATGAAGATGAATGTTATTATGACAAACAGTTAGATAAAGGAATATGGATCTGGTGAAAAAGATGGTTATCCTTGCAAAAAAAGATGAAACATTAATAGAACACACTGAAAACACCTTAAAAGTACTGAAAAATATGAAAGAATATTATCCAGAAATTCCTTGTATTGTAGGAGTTGATAATTTTTGGGATAACATCTTTTATTCATTATTTTTTCATGATTTTGGAAAAGCATCAAAAGAATTTCAGGAAATACTACAAAATAAGTCTTCATCTAGTTATTGGAATTATAGACATGAACTAATATCCGTATCATTTGTAAAATCATTAGATTTTCTAGATGAATACGATAAATATGCTATTGCCATGGGAATAATTACTCATCATAAAGATGCGTATACTCTAGAAGAAAGATATAATGGTTTTTATAATTCCGCCTCCTATGAATATGAGATATTTCAAGAAAAAATAAATACACTTACCATGAATTGGGAAGAAATTAATAATTATTATAAACTAATCCCCCAATTAAGTCTTAAATATCTTAATTACCAATTAAAAGAACCACAAAGACTTAAAATAGATTCTATAGAACCATATTTTGTTGAAAGTATTGGCAGATATTTAAATGAATACGAAGATAACAACTCATTTACTGAAAATAATTCAGAACCCCTCTTATCATTATATGGAATCCTCATCAAAGGAATAATAAACACCTGTGATCATCTAGCCTCTGCAGGAATTTACAATATATTAAAAGCTAAAAATACATTCAAATCATTAGAATGTATAAAAAAATCAGGTTTAAGAACCATACAGAAAATAGCCCATACAACTAAAGATGATGCTATTTTAATTTCACCCACAGGGAGTGGAAAAACTGAAGCATCATTATTATGGTCTATAAAAAATCAAAATGAAATGTTATCTAAAAGAGTATTTTATATATTACCATACACTGCCAGTATCAATGCAATGTATGAACGTTTAAAAAATGAATTTGATGAAGAATATGTTGGATTAATACATGGAAAATCAGCATATTACTTGTATAATGAATCAACAAAAGAGTCCTATGAAGAAAAGAAAGACAATGTAAAACAAATAAGAAATTTAACAAAAAAGATATACAAACCATATAAAATTATAACACCCTATCAAATAATCAAATATTTCTATAAGGTTAAAGGATATGAAATGGGATTAACTGAAATGGTTAATAGTATTATAATATTAGATGAAATACATGCATATGATCCTCGTACAACAGCATTAATCTTATCAGTACTAAAATATCTAAAATCTAACCTGAATGTCTCAATTATGATTATGTCTGCAACTCTTCCAACATTTATATTAAATTTATTCCAAAAAACATTGAATATACCCCATATCATTTCATTGGAAAATAAAGAGTTAGATTCATTTACTAGACATAAAATCAATATATTAAATGGAAGCATCTTTGATTTTATTGATGAAATACATGAAGAATTAGATAATGAAAATAAGGTTTTAATTGTTTGTAATACGGTTCAAGATGCTCAAAAAATATATGAAAAATTAGATATAGAAAAGAGTGCCTTATTACATAGCCGATTTATTCTTAAAGACCGACAGCAAATCGAGACAAAATTAGATAATTTGGATTTATTAGTTGGAACACAAGCAATAGAAGTTTCATTAGATATTAATTATGATGTATTATTTACACAACCAGCACCTCTTGATGCATTAATTCAACGATTTGGTCGAATCAATAGAAGAGGATGGGAAGAAAAAATAATCAAACCAGTCCATATATGTACAATAGGTTCAGAATATGATTATCAAATTTATAATCAATCCTTAATAGAAAAAACATTAGAGTTATTAAAAAATGTTGATATATTATATGAAAGTTCAATTCAAATATTATTAGATGAAGTATATCAGGAAGGATATGATTTGGAATCTCAAAAATTATTTGATGATGTGACCAAGAGTTTTGAAATAATTCAAAATAATTTAGTAGCTTTCATGTCCGATAATGGTGGAAAAAATGATTTTTATAAATTATTTGATTCAGTTGAAGTGGTTCCGTATAAATTTTTTACAGAATACAATCAATTAATAAAAGAAAAACGATACTACGAAGCCATGGCATATACCATTAATATTAATTATAAACGATTTAGTATAGAACAAAAGAAAAACAATATAATCACTAAAGATAACACCATTTTTATTGATGTTACATATGATTCCGAGTTAGGTTTAAAGTTTGATGATAAATAAAACAAAAAATTAAAAATTAAATGAATAAATAGTAATCTAACTCAGGATATTACAATTAATCAATAAAATGAAATAATCACATATATTGAAGAAATAATAATAAACTATTAATAATCTATGTACCTCAGGAAGAAATAATAAAAAATTAAAGGAAACGAGAAATTAAATATATTACATAAATCATCAAAAAAACTTATGAAAAAAGATTTATTAACTTAAACAATAATTTCTAATTATTAATATTTCATTTAAACTTTATACATATAATCGTTCATACTCTATATATTTTGCAAGATTAAACATTAAAAAAATATACTCATAAAAAAACAAAGTAGAATTTATATTAATAGAAAATAAGAAAATTTTCGCCCTATCAGAATCAGACTATATTAGGATAGAAATATCAACATAAAAACACTACTCCCTAACGTTGCATACAATCAGAATCAGACTATATTAGGATAGAAATCGCGAAATTACAACTGTTCTAGACATTAATCCCGGTGAATCAGAATCAGACTATATTAGGATAGAAATGAATCACTAGCACTATTGTATGTTAAAAATGAATTCTATAAGAATCAGACTATATTAGGATAGAAAAGTTATAATAATCAGACTGTGTTATGTATATGTTTATGAAATATGTTGGTAATAATAATTTTTTTTACATTTATCTGTAAAATAATCTATAAACAAATATTCAAATTTCAAAAAACATCCTAAACTATTATACAATAAATTTTCACAAATAACACTTAAATAATCCCTTTTCTTCTAACGAAATATTTTTTCTCATAAAATTTAGTCTGTTTAAAAAAATATACAATAAAAATATAAACCGCCTAAAACATAATATATAATTAGAATACAAATACAATAGGAGGCATATACTAATGAGCATAGGAATTGATGAAATAGTAATCAACAAAAGATCAAATGTAATTCATACAAAAAACTGTGAAGCAGTAAAGCAAATGAAAGAAGCAAACAAAAAACTAAGCAAAGTAAAAAACATAAGAGAAGTAGAAAAATCCCAGCCATGTGGGCACTGTCTACGAAAAAGAGATCTTAAAAGAATATACACAGCAGAATATGAAAGAAGACAAAGATTAATAGAAAAAAGAAGAGAACGTGACCATAAGAGAATAGATGAAAAATATGACAGTAGACTAAAAATCATCGAACAAAATTACCTGGAAAACATAGAAGGACTAGACGAATAAATATACATGTTATAATCTTCATAAAATCTATAATAAAATAATAAGTAAATGATAAAACTAATTAAATAATCAATGATAACTATAAATTTAATCAATCTAGTATTATATTATACAAAAGTAATCTATGTGATATATAGGATTCAATACTCTTTTTAATATATTTCTTATTTTTTTTCACAGGTGGGTCTTTGTGAATTTAGGCTGTTATATTAATTTTTATTAATTTTATCAAACAGCCTAATGATAATCATTGAAGTAACAGAGTACAATTTTTTATAAAAAAAGTATAGAATGGTGGAGAAGTGTCTCCACTATACTAATTTTCCCTCTTTTTATATCTTGTAGTATAAATAAAGGATAGATATCATGTTTAATAATATATTTCTTAATTAACTGTTAAAGTCTTACTATCAGTTAAACGATCATAGTCTGCTGAGATGAAAGTAGCAGTAATATTATAGGAACCAGATTTATATGATTCAGGTAATGTATATTCAAATTCAACAGTATTGTTAACTACTTTTGCATAGATTACCTTACCGTTTTCATCCTTGACAGTTTTACCATTTATCTTGAATACTATTTTACCAGTGTTTATTTCCTTGTTATTGTCTGTGATTGTAGCTTTGAGTGTGATTTTATCACCAGCAGTTGCTGTTATGTTTTCTGTTGTGAGTGTTGGGACTGCTTTAGCTACTGTGATGTTGGTTTTTTCACTTGTTAGTTTGTCACATTGTGTTGATCCTGAGTATACTGCTTGTATTGTTGTTCCTTCTTTTGTCCAGTCACTTGGTACTATGTAGTTTTCAATTGTAGCTGTACCGTTTACTACTTTAGCATATATTACTTTACCGTTTTCATCTTTTAATGTTTTACCGTTGACTTTGAATGTTACTTTTCCTTTGTTAATGTCGGTTATTGTTTCATCACCTGCTTTGATGCTTGCGGTTATATTAATTGTATCTCCTGCTTTAGTATTTATTGGGTTTATTATTAGTTGTGCTGGTTTTACTGTTAATGTTTTTGTTATGGATGTTGTGTTATATTTTCCTGTTGGGTCTTGGTATGTGGCTTTGATGATCACATCTGTGGTGTCTATAGGAGTGTATGTTATTGTTCCATTTTCTATTGTTGTTTCTACTCCGTTGATGGTTGCTGTGATTGTTCCTTCTATTTGTCTGTTAAAGGCATCTGTTGTAGTTATTGTTATTTGGTTTTCTTGGTATTGTAAAAGTTCATCTGCTGAGTTTATTGTTATATTTGATTGGTATCCTGTTGTTGTTGGTGTGTTTCTTAATTTGTTTCCTAATGTTTCTACAGCATCATCTCCGGCTGTGTTGTATGATTCTAGGTAATTGAAACTGACTTGTCCTTGGGTGCTGGTTACGAGTACTATTGGTGTGTCATTTAAGGTGTTGTTTACTAATACTTTGTTGGAGTTAAATCCTATGTTGGTATTATCTAGTATTACTGTTGTTGTATTTGAGTTGGTTGTAATATTGTTGTTCTGTATATCTCTGGTGGTACTGGTATTACTGTATTGTATTGCAATTGTATTTTCACCATAAATTTCAATGTTATTGTATCGGAATCCATTTGTATTACTATTGTCTATATTTATTGTTATGGAGTTTGTGGCATTTGTTTTTATATTATTGTAACTATAGTAATTTCTTTGTGTTGAATTTGTGGATTTTATTATGGTTACATTGTCTCCAGAAGTTGTCATGTTATTGTATGTTAAACTTATGTATCCTATAGTATTATCTAAAATGATATTATTATTTCCAATTAGTTCTAAGTTGTTATCTTCAAGATTTAGATTTGTTATAGTTTTTATCATTGTTTGTTCGTTTCCTTCTTGGTAAACATCACAATTACTTATTGATGTCCTAGATAATAAGTTAAATGTGTATTCTGTATTATTATTATTTATTTTTAAGTTATCTAATGTGACGGGGGTTGTTGAGGTGGTTACATTTGTTGTTATTGTTGTATTGTAAATTGTATAGTTTTCAGGATTGTTTAATATTATTGGTTGTGTAATTATCATGTTTTTATTATATATGTCTGATGCTAGTGAAATAACATTCACATTTTCTTTTATAAATGTGTCATTTTCGTCAAAAAATTCATGATAGTTATCATTTGTTAATAATACTCTATTAGGTGTGTTGTTTTCGATTATATTGTCATGACTATTTTCATCATATGTTACTGCAATATCACCACTTGTGGGGTATTGTGCTTCTAAACTGTTGTTGTATATGATGTTGTTTGAGGAGTTAATTAGTTTTATACTATGTTCTTCTGTAGTGTTTAATGTGTTTCTGTTTATTAAATTATTTTGAGAGTTTTTAATTATTAGTGGGGTGGTAGTTCTTATAAGTGTAATGTTGGAGTTGGTTATGTTATCAAGTATTACTCCTTTCGTGTTTGTAAGAGTTAATGTTATATAACCAGACATACTAATATTTTCTGAATTGGATATGATTACTCCATAATTGTTTTCATTGTTTTGTGTTGCTGTTAATGTTAATATGGACATTAATACTATGTTATTTCCTGTTATTTTAAGCCCTGTAATAGTATTTGCATTTACATTTATGTTGTTATTGGTAATGTTTGATGATTTGATGTTTTTATAGGGGTCATTAAATATTATTACACTTGTTTTGTTTGAATTTATACGTATGGTATTCATATAAATTGTTATTTTCTCCATGTTTGTGTTATTGTTTGTGTTTATTTCTATTGCACTTGCGTAGTCGGTTGTGTTGATGTTGATGTTGTTTCTTTCGATTACATTATTTGATGATGTGGTGGTGTTTGATGTAAAGGCTGTTGCGTTAGTAGATTTTATGTTTAATGTGTTTCTTGATATATTGTTTTTGTTTGAATTTTCTCCTATGATTATGGTGTTTGTGTTTGCTGTTGTGTTGATGTTTATTGTGTTGGATAGTATGATGTTGTTGTCTGCTGTTTTGTCTTGTGAGTTAATTAATATTGCGTTTATGTAATTATTTGTTGATATGTTGAAGTTGTTGTTGTTTATGGTGTTCTTGTTGGATGATATTTTAAGAATGTTTGTTTTGCCTGTAGATGTTGTACTGGTCATGTTTATTATGTTGTTTGATAATGTATTTGAATCGTTATTAATGAGTATTATACTTTCTTCATCATCAGTTTGTTGGTTTATTTTTGTATTTTGAATTACATTGTTTTGAGAGTTTATTATAAGTGCAGGAGAAGTTGTTTGTTGGTTGTTTATGGTGATGTTGTTAATTGTTAGTTTAGTATCTTCGTTGATGAGTATAGTTGTGTTGTATAATGTGCTTTGGTTATTAAATAGGTTTGTTATAATGTTATTGAATGTGAAATTTTTGTTATAGAATTCACCTGTTAGATATATTGTGGAGAAGTTTTGAACTTTATCAGTTTTAACGGTTGAATCTTCATTGAAGTATGTGTAATAGTTTTCATCTGTTAATATTACATCAGTAGCCGGTTCGGGGGTATTGTTTTCTAAGGTGTTATTACTTGTCATTATTACTGTTGATTCTCCTGCTGTTGTTCTTGCTATTAATGTATTATTGATTATTGTATTTCCACTTGTTTTTGCATTGATTGTGTAGTTTTCATTGTTGTTTATTGTGTTATTTACTATGGTGATGTTTGCTCCATTATTTATAAGTATTACTCCTGTAATGTTACTGTTGGTTAGGTTTGAATTACTTGAGTTGACATTAAAGATAACATTGTGTAGGTTTTCGTTTGTTAAGTTTAATGGTGTGTATATGCTTAGGTTTCCATTTACTTTGTTGTTTATTAATGTTGTGTTAGCATATATATTCATTTTACCGTTGTCATTTATAGTGTTGTTTATGAAGCTAACATTTTTGAATTGGCCGTCTATTCCACATCCTAAATTGAATGTGTTATTTATAATCTTGTTATAGAATGTAGGTACTCCTGGATCTTCCCATACACTTGTTCCACTACCCCATTGTTGCATTAATCCAGCACCAACATAACTGAATGTGTTGTTTTCTACAAGGTTATCAAATCCTGTTATTGCTAGGGCATAACATGTAGATTGACGATTACTTGGTCCAATTACTCTGTTGTTGGTGATGTTGTTATGACAATTTGCCAGTTGGTCCTTTGGTATATTTACATTATATGTGGTTAAATATATGAGGTTTCCTACTGTACCTTCTCCTACAATCGTGTTATTATCGAGTGTACAGTAGTTGGCATATGCTAGTACTAATGAACTTGATCCACCATTATTTTTAGTATAAATATAACTGTTTTTTAATGTTATATATGATGAATTTTGCCTAATTGATGTTTGTCCTACACCACTTCCTACCATTTTGTCGGAGACGACCATAGACATATTGTCAAATACTATGTGGTTGGCATTTGTTACCCAAAATTGGGTGTTATATAAATATAAACCTGTAAAGTTGGAATAACTTGCACCGGAATTTACTATAAATGAATTTCCCGGTTCACTACCAAATAAATTACCTGCGGTTGTGTTTAATGAAATGTAAGCATCATGGGTTGAAGTAGTTACATTCACAGCTTTATTGAATATAATGCTATGGTTTTTAGTTATGCTTCCTTGAAAATCAAGGATGTCACCATCATTAATGTTGTCGTTTAAAGTATAATTTTCACCTGCAAAGATATCATCTACATTATCATTGTTTACAATGTAAGTTTTAATATCTGTTTTCAGATTTTTATCATCTTTTATTATTGTTTTTGTATCAAGTTTATTATCATTACTTGTAGTTTGTACATGTTCTGTTGCTACAGTATTACTAGCACTATCACTAACTGTTGCAACATCACTTACACTATTATCAACGGCAGTTGTAGTGTTAGCATCATTTGCTGCACATACCGCTCCTAGTGTTGCAAGTAATGTAACAAGTGTTAATACAAAGAACATTCTTTTAATGTTTTTTGACATAATTTATTCATCTTCTATATAATTTAATGTAATAATAATCATTATATGAGAAATTGAACAATTAAGATGGATTTATGTAATATTTAATGGTCATAAAAAATATTATTTAATTATTTTAATTTTATAATATTTTATTTAACCATCTGAACTTATTGTATTATTTTGTATAATTTTAATATATCTCATATAAATTTTATTATTGTTTATATCTTTTATAATAGGATATAATTAAAAATATGCTTTATTTTTTAAATTTGAATAAGAATTTTGGGATTTTATATTGTTTTATTGATTATGTATAGTTTATTATTAATTTATCTGAGATATATTAGTTAATAATAGTTAATTTTATATAATTATAAGTTTTGTTGTTAGGGGGGGGGGCAATTATTATATTATTGATGATTTTACGGTATTTTATAAGATATTTTCTAATTTTATCTTGATTTATTTGGTTTTAGTATATTTTTTACTCTGTTATTATTTTTTTATTAAAAATTTTCAAACGGCCTATCGCGGAGGATTCTTTTGTCATATGTCTAGTATAGTTTATAAAAAAAGAAAGTGATGGTTAGTGTAATTCTATTGTGCTGTCTTTGATCTTGTTGTTTTCTACTAGTACTTTCCAGGTTAGGTATGTCTTTTCTTCTATGTTGAATATCTTCTTTGATAGGTTTAGTACATAGTCTGTTCTATTATGGTAGGTATTTTTCTGTATTTTGGATTTGTGTATGGTGTCTTCGTCTGGTTTTGTTGTGATGTGTATCTGATTGTCTTCATATTTGTTGAAGTATAATTGTGTCGTGTTTTTTAGTAGTTGTTGTATTTCTTCTGGTATTCTTATCTTGTATCTTGTATATGTTTTCTTGTTTTGTCTGTTGGTGTAGGTTGTTTTTGTGATTTTTATATTGTATGTTAGCTTTAGTGTATGATGATAGTTTATTTGTCGTTTTGCTATTTGGATTTGTTGCATTCTTTGTACTTCCTTGTTGTTTTGTCTTGTATGATAATTTGTTGCGGGTAAGAATGTGGGGGAAATTGTTAAATTATTTATCTTTCATGTATAAATATAATTACATAAACTTTGAGTTGATGTTACAATGGTATTTTTAAAAGAATTATCCAAACAATTAAATTTGCCTGAAGACTGTGATTTTATAGGTATTCAAAATGAAATTGATATTGGGGATTTCACATTTACAGATTATAAGAAGATAGGAAAACGTCTAGTAAAATTTACGAAC
Source organism: Methanosphaera stadtmanae (assembly GCA_015062825.1). Taxonomy (GTDB): domain Archaea; phylum Methanobacteriota; class Methanobacteria; order Methanobacteriales; family Methanobacteriaceae; genus Methanosphaera; species Methanosphaera stadtmanae_A. The sequence goes on along the minus strand of SUTR01000032.1, from coordinate 1,191 downwards.
CGTGATAATCCAGATATCATTTTGTTGAATAATACGGGCGTCATTGCAATTATATTATATGAATTTGATGGCACTTCTCATGTTGATGCTACTATATGGAGAAAGGGTACGAAAATTAAAAAAAGGATTCCTAAAGATAAAATCAATAAAAAAATATTTGAATAATATGTGCAGAATATAATAATAAATTAACTTAATTACAAGTATAAATATGTGGGTGAATTAATATGAAAATTGCAACGTGGAATGTAGAACGTTTAAAACATAAAAAATCTCTTGATGAAATAATTACAACGTGTAATAAGGTCAATGCAGATATTCTTGTTTTGACTGAGTATGATGAAAATATTAAGCTAGACAATCCATATCATGAGTGTACATCTACACCTGAACCGTTGTATTTTAAAGGATATGATAAGCCAGAAACATATAAACCATCAGAACATAGGGTTTCAATATACAGTAACTATAAGATTATTGATAATCATGAAACATTCAATGACTACACAGCATTATGCTTAGAATTGGAAACAAATAAAGGTAATTTATTGGTGTATGGTACAATTATGGGCGTTGCAGCAAGAAGATTACCTTATAAAGAAGATATTAAAAGCCAGCTAAATGATTTTTATAAGTTTACTAATGCAGGATACAATCTTTGTATTTGTGGTGATTATAATTGTAGTTTTTCTGATGATTATTATTACCTTTCAAAAGAATGTAGACAGAGTATTAGAGACACATTTTCAAAGTGTAATATTAAATTAGTTACAGAAAATCAAGCTGAATGTATAGATCATATAGCTATATCAAAGAATTTTATAGGTGATTGTACTCTAGAAATTAATGAATGGAATGAAGATAAGATTTTGTCTGATCATAAAGGGATTTCTGTAGAATTTGATTAAATATTTATGTATTTTTTCTGATAAGATTAACATGTATTGTTATTATAGTTAAATATTATTATTTTTCTTTTCTTTCCTTCTCCCTGCACCCTCAACCATACTTTTTTTAGAATGTTATTTCTAAAGCTTTACTGTTTCTTGTTTAATTTTTTACTGTTCCCAGCTTCTGCTGGGTGCGCGAAAATTTTTTAGGTATTTGTTTTTGATGTTATTGTTTATTGTTTTTTTGGGATTTTTTTTATCTTGGAGGTTATGTGGGTAATTAGTGTTGTAATGTTTTATT
>SUTR01000031.1:11865-30731 GCA_015062825.1 Methanosphaera stadtmanae | reverse complement strand
TATTTTCTGTTCCACAATTTGGACATATTTCTATTGTGTTATTATTATCTTGTTGTTGTGTGTTTGGTCGTTGGAAATCTACTGTGTTATCATTCTGTTGATTGTTTGGTCTTTGGAAGTCTAATGGTTTTTCTTGTTCTTGAATATTGTCTTGTGGTATTTGTTGATTTGATTCAATTTGTTGATTTGGTTGGTTGAATTGATATTGATTATTTTGTTGATATTGGTTGTTTGGATATCCTTGATTGTTTATTGTACTATTTTGATATTTATCAAGATATAATAGTCCATAGCAGCTTCCACTAGCTACTGAGTAATAGGTAAATATTAATGCTACAATTATTGGTCCAATTATTGGAATAAACATTACTAATATCATTACCAATGAAAGTGCTGAAGCTATTAGATTAAATACGAGCAGTGCAATAAATACCTTTACAAATCCTATTTGTTTTGTAATATCCCATATTTCAGATATGGCTAATGACTCTGATATGCTGTTTGTTTCTGCAAGTTTACCATATATAACTGGAAATAGCAATGTAATTATAAATAAAACTACATACATGAGCAACATGAGTATTATTGATAGTGCCTGTAATTTCAGATAAGAAAAGAGTGCACTTAATACAATTATGATAATTGTAGGAACTATTATATATATGAACACTACAATAATTGTTTTTATACCATCTAATGTAAATTTTCCTAATTCCAATTCAGGAAGATCATATTGTCCTTTAACGATGCTTCTTATAACATTTAATATTAATCCTGAATTTATAAGTGCTACTATAAATATCAGTATAAAAAAGAGTATTCCCAATACTGCTATTATTGTATATAATGCATTTGATGAATTACCTGAATCAGTCATAAGTGCAAATATTTCAATTATTGCAAATATTACAGCAATAACTAAACTAGGTAATGCTAATTTAAGAAATTTATTAGTATCACTTAATGGATATTTTAATGAATTTGATATTATTTCACCTATGTCCATTTTTATCACCTTTCTATTGTTTACAATGATTTTTTTTAATCACTATTATTATATTATACATCTAATATTTAATAATTTTCTAAAGGTGTTAGTTTTTATTATTTTTTTTAAATTGTTAGTAGTATTGAAAAATATAAAAATAAGTTTATCTTATTATTTTAATAATCGAGTATATAATTTTCAACATTTTTATTTATTATGTGGATGTATTATCTGTTTTTTGATATAAAATTAGGTGAATATGTATTAATAAATGTATTCTATCCTATCCATTTAATAACTTAAAATGTTTAAATTTATTAATAAAAAAAGTATTTTATTCTTGTCTATGGGGGGGATATAATTGTAGAAAAAGATTAAAAATCTTTTCTTATTCTTCTTTATCTTTTTTAGTGTTGACACCAATTATCATACTTTCTCACCTCCATTATTTAAAAAAAAATTAGAAAGTAGGATAATAATATATTATTATCCGTATCCGAGTAGTAATCCACCTTGGTATATTATTAATGAAACTACATATGCAAGTACTAGACATAGACAGAATGATATTGCTGTCCATTTCCATGAGTTAGTTTCCTGTTTTACTGTACCGAAGTGAGCTGCACATGGTCCACTGACTAAACAGAATGCCATGTATGATAATGCAGATAATGGAGTAAAGAGTACTGGTAAAACTGATCCTAATCCATCTTCACCTACACCAAAGAGTGTACCGAATGTTGATACAACGGTTTCTTTTGCAAGTAAACCTGTTAGTATAGCAACTGCAGCCTGCCAGAATCCAAATCCTAATGGTACGAATAATGGTGCAAATACGCTTCCTATCATACCAAGTACACTTTCGGATGAAGCTTCAGCTACACCTGGTGGTAAGTTACTTAATACCCATACAATTATACATACACCTAAAATGATGGTACCAGCTTTTTTAATGAACATTGATCCTCTTTCCCACATGTGCATAACTGATGCTTTTAATGTAGGAATTCTGTATGGAGGTAATTCCATAATAAATGGTGCTGATTCCTCTTTGAATATTGTTGATTTTGTTACTTTAGCTACTATAATACTAATTATCATACCGAGTATGTATAATCCAAATGTTACTACTGCTTGATTTGATTCAAAGAATACGCCTGCAAATAATGCGTATATAGGTACTCTTGCACTACATGATATAAATGGAAGTGCTAATATTGTAGTTATTCTGTCACTTTCATTTGCGAGTGTTCTTGTAGCCATTACACCTGCTACGTTACAACCAAATCCTAATATAAGTGGAATGAATGACTTACCTGAAATTCCCATAAAAGTATGCATTACTCTATCAATTACAAATGCTGCTCTAGCTAAATATCCACAGTCTTCTATTAAACTTAATAAGAAGAACAATATGAATATGATTGGAACAAATGTAAGTACTGAACCTACTCCACCAATTACTCCGTTTACGAGGAATGATGATATTAATCCTTCACCAAATACGCTAAGTAAATATGCACCTAATTTTTCAAATAACAGACCAATAATATCTTGGTATGGTGCTCCTATTACAAATGTTAATTCAAATACTAAGAACATGATTATGAGGAATATTGGAAATCCTATAAATCTGTTTACTAATACTTTATCTATTTTATCTGTTAATGTTGTTTTATTATCAGATGGTCGTTTTACACATTCTTTCATGACTTGTTCGATATAATCATATCTTGCATCAATTAAAACATCATCAACAGAATCATCGAATTTATCTTCTGCTTTTTTACGTATGTCTATGATTTTATTTAAATTATTTTTATCAGATGATTCTTCAGCTATACTTACAACTTCTTCATCATCTTCAAGTAGTTTTGTTGCTACCCATTCCTGTGGTGCAGTTCCTACTTTTACATTAGAACATAATTTGGTAACTTCTTCAATTTCACTATCTAAATCTGTACCATAAGTTAATTCAACTTTTCTATCAGATTTATCTTTAGTAGTTTGAATAGTTCTTTTGATTAATTCATCAATACCGTCACCTTCTCTTGCATCTACGACTATGACGGGTATTCCTAATGTTTTTTCTAATTTTTTAATATCTATTTTAAATCCTGCATCTTCAGCGAAGTTTAATAAGTTAACACATAATACTGTGTTAGCACCAGTTTCCATGATTTGCAATGTAAGATATAAGTTTCTTTGAATGTTTTCTGCATCAATAATGTTTATTACTGCATCGTTATCTTCAAGAACTATTGCATCTCTTGAAACTATTTCTTCTACTGAATATGGTGTTAAACTATAATTTCCTGGAAGATCGACTAATTCGACTTCTTGACCTTCGAATGTGAAGCTTCCAGCTTTACGTTCTACTGTTTTACCTGGCCAGTTACCAACGTGTTGTTTCATACCTGTCAAATTATTGAACAATGTACTTTTACCTACGTTAGGGTTTCCGGCAAGTAAAAATTTGTAATCTGCCATATTATACCTCTAAGCATAAGGATTTAGGTATACCTAAACCATTTTATGTTATTTTGTATTCTTTCTTTGTAACACCCCATCACAAAAAAGGAATAATCTATGAATTAGATAAACTCAGATAAAAACAAAATAATTTTTTGTATAATGTTTATCCAAATAATCATATCAATAAATAATTATTGAAAATTTTAAAAGTATAAAAATAATTGAATTATTTATTCTAATTCAATTAATTGAGCTTCTTCTTTTCTAAGAGCTAAAGAGAAACCTTGTATTCTTATTTCAACAGGATAACCTAATGGTGCTTTACGTTCTAATTTGATTCTAGTACCATTAATTAAACCCATTTCCCTAAGGTGTTTCCCAAGAGAACCTTTAACTCTGTGTTTTTTCACGATTCCTGATTCTCCAGGCATCAAATCATTAACAGTTTTTACCATTTTCTTTATTCCTCCTGAGAAGTATAAGTAATTGAATTGATTTAATTGAAATTTAATATTAATTAGGTAAATTTAATATAATATAGAATGCTATATATTTAGTCAAACCTAATTATTAATATATTTATATGTTATTAATATAAATACATTTGTATTACAAATGAAAATCTTATTTAATAATAATAAAGTTTTTTTTATATACAGATAAAATATACTTTAACATAATCATCCTATATTAATTTTTTAAAAATAATCCACCAAATATATCAAAATACTATTATATTTACATATTTTTAAACATAATCTTTATATATTATTTAATAAATAAACAATAGTATATTATTATAAATAATAATTATTATATTGTTTAATAATATATATGAAATTTAAATAATAAACATAAAAACAGCAACTGATTGAAATGATAGAACAAGCAATACAAATAATAGACACAATTCAACCAAATATAAAAATAGATGAAAAATACAATAACAATCTAAAGCAGCTGATAAAAGATCAATATCCTCAAATAGAACAAGCAATAAAAAAAGAAAAATACAAAATAGAATATCAAAATTTTGACAATTTTAGTGAAATCATAAATGACGAAAAATGCATAGGATTCTTCACAACAGAAACAAAAACAGAGGATAAAATCAACATAATCCTAAATGAATGCTACATAATTCCAGAACATAGAGGCCAAAAAATTATCAAAGACATTATATTCAGCATAAAGATATATCCCGATATGGATATTATCATACGAAATCCTACAAGAGAAATAATTCAAACACTTGAATATGCAGGATTAGCACTACCTCTTAAAGAGGGAATATCCTATTCAAGCATCAAACTAATAGACAAATATGAAAATATAATATACACAGAAGAAGAAAATCTACAAAAACAAGGAGAATATTTAACAAAACTATATGACAAAAATAATTCAACAATGATACTCTTAAAAGATACCAAACTATCAATATCCAATCCAAGAAGGAATGAAACTTTAAAATACAATCTAGAACCAATAGAAAAGATAAACAATGAATATACAAACAACATTAAACTGTTGGTATATGAATACAAGCATCTTATTGATACAGTAGAATTTCTATTCTACTATAAACAATTAGAACTGCTCACAGTAGATAACTTAATTGGAACTGAAGATCAACTAAATGATTACATAAAATATCAACTAAAACAGCATGATAAAACTATTAATGAAGGATTTGTAATACGTGATAAGATAATAGATGCATTAAATAAAAATGAAATAACACAACTGACAATAAACAACAGATTCATGTATCTGTTAGAAAAGAATAATAAAATATATTCGGAAGAAAATAATCAATTAAATACCTGTCCAGAATGCAATAAAATAATTAATCCACATTTTATGTATTGTCATAACTGTGGATACAATCTATACAAGGAAGACCTAATAGAAGAATTAAATAAATTACTTGATGACATTAATCCATTAGATATCTATGATGAAGTAACAGGATTGGAATTAAAATTTCAAAGACAAATACAAAAAGAAGGATATAAAGCAGATAAAATATATCAAGTCCAAAGGGAGATAGCAGTATATCAATTTTTAGAATTCATTGATCAAAATCCACATTATAATATACTTCCAGAATTTGATCTGGTACACCATATAAAACCGGATAGTGTAAAAGAATTCTTATTAAAAAATAATCTAATAGAAGAAAAAATTAATGATAAATATGAAAAAAACTTCTTGGACAACTATCATCTACTAGATAAAATACCTGATGAAAATCATATAGATAAATACATCTATAAAATTAAGTCTAAAGGACGTAGATACTATAAAAAGAACAATATTGCAGAAATTTTTACAAATAATCTATATGGACTTGATTATTATCAATTTAAGATATATGCAGAAAATACCAAGATAAAAAATCCCCAATTGATTATCAATGAATATACAGATAAAAAACTAAGGGATGCTATAAGATTTGAAGATTGTCAATCATATACAAAAATAGTTCATATCGATACAATTAGACTAATGGGAATAGATGATAAACTCTTTGTCACGTCAATTATTAAGACAATAATATGCAGCCTGAATACATATGCATTAAAAAAAGATGTGACAATAGATGATGAACCTATTCAACTAGATATAGCAACACTTTATATTCAATTTAAAGAATTGATATCCAATTATAACTTCAATGAAATTTACAACAATGCATATGAAACCATACAGTTAAATAAATTAAAGATTAATAAACAAGAAAATAAGAAAATAATTAAAAAACTTGATAAAGAAAATATTATAGAAACAAATAAGCAAATAACATTCAATAAAATAGGGATAAGATGATAATATATACAATATCTTATATATTCTATCATCTCTTTTTTTTTAATAATCAATTATTTGGTTAATAAATGTAAATTAATCATATTTAAAGATTCTTAAATTCCTGTAGCCAGACAATACAAAAAAGTGGAGATTTATCTAATGAAACTAATCCATCAACAACAATCTTGTTTTCACCCATGCCTGCAGCATTAACTAAAAAATCAATTTCACCATATGCATCAACAATACTAGATAACCAATCTTTTACATCAGCTTCATCATCTAAAGTGTTAATTATATAATCAACTGATACATCATATCTATCCTTGTATATGAGAACATCCTCTTTTAACTTATCAATATTATCAGATATTAACATCAGATTTGCACCTTCAACAGCAAATTTTTTTGCAATCTCTACACCAATAGGACCTGATGCACCAGTAATAACTGCCAATTTATCTTCCATATCAAAATAATCTTCATCATCACCTATTTTACTAATCTGAAATAAAGGATATATATTTCTAGTACTTAATCTATCAATCAATACTTCATTAGAACCTCTTAGTGCTGTGTTTGCTAATATATTAATTTTACCGAATGTCTTTTCAACATACTTTATGGCATCTTCAACATTGTTTTCATCATTTAAATCTACAATATAATAAATTACATCTATATCATATTCATCCTTTAATGAATCAGATAATCTATGTCAATTGTCTTCATCTGATGAAAATAATGCTATTCTCGCATCTTCCAATGCAAATTCCTCAGCAATTGCATCAATAATATTAAAATCATCCCCTGTTATTAGGATGATTTTATCCTGCATATCAAAATAATCACTCATATTCACACCATAGACTATAATTCTATTTTAAGAGTTTTGAATAATATGTATCTGTCTGATACAATGCACCTACAGGATTATGTGCCAGTACCCTATCCTTGGTTATTAATGTTGTAGTTAGTGCATTGCTGTATTTGTAGAATAGACTATCATGACCTACACATAATCCTATCACTACATTTAATTCTGTTTCTTCATTATTCAATATTTCTGCCTGAAGTATTGGATTGCACATTATATTGCCTGTTTTAATTGTTTTTTCTTTATCAAGTCCTGTTACTTCATCTTTTTTCATTGAACCAACTTTACATATACTTGCATATACTTCAAAGCCATTATTTTTTAGTATATTTGCAAAGATCCTGCTTTCATTCAAGAGACCTACACATGATGCAATTCCAATCTTTTTAAATTCCATTCTCTTGGCAAATTCTATAATTTCCTCTACACGTGTATATTTACAGTAAAAGTCTGCTTCTATTTCAGCTGATATTCTTGATATTTGCTTATTATTGTCTTCATTGTATAATTGTTCTATGTGTTTTATCTGTTCCTTTGTTAATTCTTTTGTTGGACAGAATTCTGGATAATGACTATTTTGTTTTTGACAGTTGATGACTTGACAATTTATACAAGATAATTCTTTCATATTACCACTTTATACCTGTTTTATTTTTTTATGTTTTTGTTTTAGTTGTTCTTCAGTATTATTGTTCAAAATTTCCTCAAGATGATCTATAATGTGCATCTTATTTTTTGGTATTTCTCCAAAGAATTTAATTGTGTTGGATGCATGTGTTGCATCTATGAATGTTTCTATGTTTAATTGCTTGATAAATGTAATGATTTCAGATAACTTTTCTTTTTCTGTAGCTGTCTTGAATGTATTATCATCATATAATGGTGTGTTTTCAAGTAGTGTTAATGTATTTATCATTATTCTTTCTACATTTAGTTTATTTATTATAGGGGCTGTTTTATAAGCATTGGCCATTCCATAGTTAAGACCACCCAGTCCACACAGATAAATTAAGGTATAGTCCATTCCTGCATTGTTTATTTTAGTAAGTTGCCTTAATGCCTCTTGTCTGTCATATCCCTTGTTTACTTTACCAAGAAGGTTATCATCACCGCTTTCAAGTCCAAAAACTATATGATTATATCCATGTTCTCTCAATAGTATTAAATCCTCTTCTGTTTTATTATTTAAGTTATCAATTCTTGCATATGAGCCTATGCTTTCAACAAATGGTAAATATTTATTAACATTATATGCTATTTTCAACAGATAATCTGTATCCAAGGCAAATGGATCTGCAGATTGTAGCCATAATCTTCGAAAGACATATTTTTCTTTCTTTAATTTGATTATATCATTCTTTATTTCATCAATTGTTCTTATTTTATATGTTGTATTTTTATTGTAGTTGCAAAAGCTGCATTTATTATGGCTGCATCCTGTTGTCACATGTAGGATTTTACTTCTTCTTTCAAATGGTGGTCTGATAATTCTATTTGTATGAATCATATTAATCAGTTTGTAAATTCAAGATTATCAACACATTCTACTAGCTTCTGCGCATATTCTAATGTTTGATTCATTTCTTCATAGGAGAATGTTTCATATACAATGGTAGGTATTCCACTTTTAGATGTGGGTACTGTAATGTATTCGGGACTTGTCCTATATTCAGGAGCATAATATTCAAGTTTTTTCCATTCTGATAAAATAATATTCATGTATTTCTCTGATTTATCATCAAATCCCGGTGCAAATATGAAGTTTGTCTTTTCATATTTACCAGGTCCACGAGTTCCCTTATTTGAATGTACATCTACAAAAAAGTCATATTCATTGTCTATAATGTGTCCTGCAACATATTCCTTGGCTAATAATTGTCCCTTCATACGTCCTTCACTTTTATCATCAGGATTTGAAACATTAATATTATAGATGTAATATTTATATCTTAACTGTTTGTCATTTTCTCTTATTGTTTCAAATAATGCACGATGTGATTTGCTTTCATATGGATGCATGCCAATCAAATAGGCTATTTTTATATCCGAGTCTGGATTACCGTATGGTCCATGAATATGCACATTACCATAATCATTTTCTCCTATAAGTATTCCATCATAAATTGATGAATCTACTTGAGCTTTAGTTGTTGGATTAGATGGATAATCTTCTATTGACATTTATTTTTCACCTAGTATCTTAGATATATATGAATATATTTATATGTCTATAATAATTATTTTTTGGATAAATGATAAATAAATTAGATTATAAGTATAAACTAAGTTTTTATTATAGTTATTTACTTGATTTATAAGAAAAAATGGATGTGGAGGTTAATTTGTATTTTGATTAATTTTCAATCATAATCATTTTACCTGTACGCGAATCTCTATAGACAGTACCCATCTGAGAGTATCCATCTCCAGAACTATGAGATACATCAGGCATTTCTTCTAACTCTTGTCCTTGATTGATTTCTTTCATTTCCGACATTGAATCCATTATATGATTCTTTTCATCCTGTGTCATATTTGAGAATATGATACTTTGCATATTCCAACTCATTACAACAAATATTAAAAATCCCACAGCCAATACTAACATTGCATCAACTAGATTTGCTGTTCCTGCCATAGGATCTTCTTCAGTTCTTTTAGAACGCCTTCTTTGTTTTCGTCTAACCATCTAAATCACGATATTCATTTTTATTAAAATTTTTACGTTTCATAGTATCCAATATTGCATCAGATAATGCATCTAAATCAGAAAGATATTTATCATACCATGAACTTCTTATTTTACCAATAAAATAGCATAATGCTCCACTACCAATACCAACAATGGTTGTGTTAAATGCTACTGTTAATGAACTTGCAAGAGTATTTATATCTCCAGAACCTAAAGCAGCTAATCCCGGTCCTAATGGAATTAAAGTACCCATCAAACCAAGGGTAGGTCCAATACGTGTAATAATATCAGTTCTTCTTAATTTTACATCAATTTTTTCTTCTTCATTCTCTACTAATTTACGTGCTAAAATTTCCCTTGAATTATCGCTTAATGATTGAGAACTTGCAATATCATCAAGTACTACCTTTTGTGATTTTGGCAATTGTGAATTGCTTATTATATTTTTTAATTCATCTACAGTATTTGCTTGATGAATATTATATATCATTTTCTTTAATTTTTCTATGGAAATATTTTTTCTAGAACTATATTCTGCAATGACGGTTCCTATAGTTAATGCTGATATAATAAACATTACTAATAAAATTACAAGAACAGGAATTGTCAGACTTTGTGAAATTATATCTAATGTTCCAGTAAGTATTTCGCTTCCAGGTACGGATATGCTCACATTTTCACCTCTTAATTATTTTAAAAGATTATCTTTTTTATTTAGATAAATACCTATTATTACTATTATAACAAATGCAAATACTATCAAGAATAAATTTAATGGTGATTCAATTGTTATTACTGCTAATTTTTCATTTCTCATCATCATCATATTAGGTGATATTAATGTTGTAACAAGATAATATGCTCCTAATGTTGTCATATAATTTCCCAATATGATTTGATATGGTTTCTTGTTAATTTTGGATCTTTTTGAAATGAAGTATGTGATTATTATTACTGCAATTAATATTGATGCCATATAAGCCTTAACATTCAATGAATTTAAATCCAATATTTCAGTTAATGAAGCATTTAAAAACATTAAAGATATCATAAAACATATATAGGGTACTATTGTGGATAATAATATTGAAATAATTGTATTATTATCATGCATTCTCCATTCTCTTATTGTTAATATTCCAGCTACTATAAGCATTATTGCTAATGCTAAATTAGTAAATGTATTGTTGGCATTCATAAATTCGATTAATACACCAGAATACTTAGTTACAAAAGAACCCAATAAAAATACACTTCCACCATATAATATACATACACATAGTATAACTTTTTTTGATAAATTAGCAAGACCTATTGATAATCCAATATTTACTCCATATACTAATACAGACAATATTGTTATAATCTCTAAAATTATCGAATAATCCATAATTTATCACTTTAATAAAACCTATTGTTTCTTCTTCATAATTACAATTCCACACCCAATACCAATTATAAGACCTATTACTATTCCAATTATCAATGGTAATAGGAAATCATTATTATTTGTATTTTCTGTATTGACTCCTTGAATATCTTTCATCTGTTTGAGTAAATTGTCATCATTAACATCATCCATAATAATCAATCTATCTTTAACTTCTGGATGATTATTTAAGAATTCATGTGCTACATCTTGATAATCAGCTACTATGATATACTTATTTGAATTGTTTAACATGTGTTCTAACTGATGATTAACCTCATCATTTGATGTGAATTTGTAAACGCTAATATTAATATTATTTGCATCGGCAAGATCCTTTATTGATTGTCCATCATTTTCTGATGCAATTATCATCTTATCTGCTGTTACATCAACTCCATGAGCACTAACAACAGACATACATAATAAAATCAATACTAGGAATATGCTATGTTTATATTTATTCATTAATTTTCACCTCATCATACTCTATTTAAATTTAATACTTCTGGTTTAACTTTCTTTAAAGTATAAACTATTATAATATTTAAAAATCCTTCAATAATAGCTATAAACATATAATATGGAATTAATGTTGATATAACGGCATTAAATGTAATTGAACCAGATATTACTAATATAATGGCCTGTACAAATGTTGCACTAATTATTCCCATAATTGTAGATAAGAATAAAGCTATTCGTTCATCGATATTGATGAATATATTATAAAAAGCATATGTGACAATTGCTATTACAAAACCCATTACAATAAAATTTGCTCCAAAAGAAGTTATTCCACCCATATTTAATATAATTGCTTGACCAATCAAACTAATGCATGATACCATAGTAGCAGATATTATTCCCAATAATATTACTATCAAAGGTATTACAAAAAAGTGTATGGGAATTCCTATTGGAGAAGGTATGGATAATGATGATAAAATTAATACAACTGCCGAAAATAATGCTATGTTTACAATTTGTTTTTCCTTGTTTTCTATCTTTGAAAATTTATAGTAATATAGCAATAATATCATAATAGTTATAAATAGATAAACAATGGATTGTTCAAATGGTATAATACCATCAGGTAAGTGCATAATTTCATCCCTCATTTAATTGTTTTTAATTTTAAATAACAATATTATAATACCAAAACCAATAACAAATGCTCCTATTAACAATATTATATTGCTGAAATTAAAGAATGTATCTTGATTTGATGTTGTATTATTAGAAGAGGTTACTTCTTCAACATTATATGTATCATTTGTATTGTTTGCTTCAACGGCATCTGAATTATTATTTTGTGATGTTGAAACTTTTTGATTGTTTGATTCATCTGTAGATTGAGATTTAGAATTACTAGACGAAGATGATTTACTTTGTGTAGTGCTAGATTGTTGACTATAAGATTTCTGTGAAGATGATGATTTACTATATGATCTAGAATTTGTTGATGCATGAGATGATGAATGTGATGAACTAGAACTTGAAGAGACTTCTTCAGGATATTCACTTCCATGACCCGGATGTGCAAAAGCTAATGCTGAAAGATTAAATATCATTATCATAATAAATATTGAAAAAATAAGTAATTTTTTTATTTTCATTTTATCACCAACTAATTAGGAAAAAATAGAAAGAAAAAAGATTTAATTATTCTTTCTTTCTACCTCTCATATATCCATATCCTGCTATAGCTCCTACTAATCCTACAGCTACTACTGCTATACCCACATTAGTATAGTTAGGATTAGATTCACCTTCAGCGGATACTTCATATGCTTTTCCACTTGATGGTGCTGGTTGTTCAGTGCTTTCTTCAGTGTTTTCTTGAGTGCTTTGATCTTCAGATACAGTTCCTACATCTGCAGTTGCTTGTGCGGTTGTTCCGGCTGATAAAGTTGCAGAATCTGCTGATGTTCTTGTATTGTATGAAGAACTTCTACTTGAAGATCTTGTATTTGTGTTGGTGTTAATGTTTGAATTTCTATTTGTGTTGGTGTTTGTGTTAGTGTATGATTTTGCATTATTATGACTGTTTGTATTGGTATTTGTATTAGTGTTTGTATTTGTGTTGTTATTATCAGATGATGAACTTTGTTGATTAGATTTTATCGCATCTTCTTTAGAAACTTTTGGTAAACCTTTGATATAGCTCATAGTGTTTAAATCACCAGAACCTGATTTTAATGCTTCAAATTGTTCTTGGTTAATCCATCTTTCTTCATTAGTTTCTACTACTAAATCTTCTTGGATTTTATCATTAGGATTACCTTTATACATGTCAATAAATGCTTGTATCTGTGTTGCACGTTTTGCCTCAGAAGTTGAATACATACTTGTATCTACAACAGGCCATTTGAAACTAACAATTACAGCACGACCGACATTAAGTTCATTATCCCATATGATTAATGCACCTTCATCTGTTGCACCAGGTACATATTGTGAATCTACATCTTGATTAGGTAATTTTTGAACAATAAATGTTCCCATACCTGGTGATATTCCTAATATATATGTTAAACTATCATCTTTACAGTAAGTACTTGAAGCGATATAGGTATATGATTCATTTTCACCTAATGGATAATTTTTTTGTATATGATCTGTTATAAAGAATCCTGGCTGTACACCTGGACATACATGGTTGTGATACAAGAATGACATAATCTGATCAAAGTCAGGGTCAGCTTTCCATGCATTAGCAATTGTCTGTATACTAAACCAATTTCCATCCGGCATAAAAGTACTTTGTATTTCTTTTAATTTTGCAGAGTCATTTAAGGTATCGATTCCAATATTTACTACTTGAGAACCATTTACGTTACCTACAAAGAATGTGCCATCAGGATTATATCTTAGATATGCTGCGTATACATCGTCACTTCCTGGATTACGCATAATAAATGCAAACCATAATGGTTTCCATAGTGCTTGATGGTATTGTAACATATTTTTACTGTATAAACTTGTACCTAATGTTTCGTATAAACCATCACGTACTAATACAGTTTCTTGGTTGTCTAAGTATACATATCCAGCGGAGGTAAATGCTGCAAAGTCAACATCATCTTTAGATATATCAATACCTAACTCTTTTTTATAAATGTCTAAAGCTTTTTTAGCTGCTTTAACACCTATTTGTTTCATTTGATTATCATTTAATGTACCTGTTGTTTGACTTGTTGTTGTTCTTGTTGCTTTTGGTAAGTTTTGTTCAAGAATATATTTTAAATCTAATCCATGTGAGTCAATTGCTTCAATTGAATGATCTTCATCTTGTGTTACATTACTTGCTGTTCCCATTAAATAATAATATTGTTCTTCTGTAAGATTTGTAAATTCATATAAGAATGTTACTAATTCTGCAGGATTTTTATTTATTTTATTAATCCACCATGTACAATATTTTAGTTCTTCTAAGCTTCCTTCATCAGGGTTTATACCAGTTTCTTTTTTAAAGTCTGCTTTTGTTTTGTTAGAATCAAAAGTCATTATAATTAAGTCACCAGTATGTTCATTTGCATTCCATCTGATAAAACCAATCATATTTTCTGTTGCACCAGTGGCTGTAGTGTCAATTCCAACATAACCTATTTTACCGACGGTTGCATCTAAGAAGAACATTGCTGCATCATCATCAGAACCTCCTGGAACTCCTAATATTTTATAAGAGGTTATATCTCCAGGTGATCCTCCATCCATACGTGTTTCTTTTACTGGAGGGTAATATTGTAGTAATGCTTGTACAATACTGTATCCACCTAATGTTCCTTCACATATGTGTCCGTGGAATGCTGCTTCTTGTAATACTTCTCTGGATACTCCTGCATTCCAACCATTTGCTAAACTTGCAAATGACCATGCATTACTTCCTTTGATTGATTTGAAGTATTGATTCCATTGGGATCTTGACATATCTTCTGATATTGTTCCTAGATAGGAATATTTTGTTGATGCATTTTCATATACAACCATGTTTAATTTAGAACCTTTTTTTACTATGAAAGCAAAATCTATTGGATCTACTGCTGAATCACGAAGCATTAAAACATCAGTATATGATATTTTATCACCATAGTTTAAAACTCCTTCAATTGCTTCTTCACTTGTTTTACCATTATATTTAGCAACACCTGCTGAAGTAACGACTAAAACTTTATCAGCATTTGTAAAGTCAATTGCTTTATCAGCTGCTACTGTAATAGTTCTACCTAATTTATATGCATCTGTTGCTTTTAAATCAAAGGTAATGTCTTTTTGTGAGGATTCAATTATTTTACTTTGTGATTTATATCCAGATGTTAAAGCTGTGATGTTAAATTTATCTACTGAAACATTATTTAATTTCAATACATAGTTATTATCTGCTGTATTAAATGTTTTTTCAAATTTTACTTCTGTGTCATCAGCAAATATATGAAAATCTGGAGTTACTTGTTCTTTATCATTAGCATATTCATAATTTACATTAACATTGAATGATACGTTTTTTGTTTGATCATTTCCTTTATTATCATTTGTTGCACTAGCAGTTACTGCTGAATTATCACTACTAGTTGTGATAACAGAATTATCTGATGATGGAGTGGCTGTTGAAGTACTATTGTCTTGTACCTCTGCTGCTGCAACACTACCAACCATCAAAAACAATAATACGAGAAATGACATTAAATAAATACGCTTATTAATAGTCTTTTCCCCCATTTTATTTAATGAAAAAAACTAGTTATAATCTAGGGGTTGATATAAATATTTTAATTAATATAATTTATAATAGGAATTTAATTTCCTATGATATCATTATAGATTATAACATCATTTTTTTTGTAGAGTATAAATCGTATTTTGGAAATTAAGCATACTATCCATGATACACTAATGTTATAATCATAATATATCATATTATTAGCATACCTAATATCACTACTATATTAGAGTAATACCTATATAATACTATTTATTACCAAATAATCTGTTAACATTGTTAAAGTATTAATACATTTTAAAAAAAAAATATTAAAGTTAGGTATAACACTAACGAACTATATTTATTTAGAAAAATTTGATAAAAGACATAACAAGAAGTTTAATTAAAAAAATAATCAAAAATAGATTTAAATAGTTTAAAAAACTTAATAAATTACATTTTATGAAAAGTAATACTTTAAAATTAATAATATACTTTAAACAAGAATATAAACAATTTAATTTTTTATTAAAAAAATATCAAAAAAATCTAATTATTTAATAATATTTTTATTTATTTATTAAATTTTATAATATATAACAAACAGATTAATCATTAAAACTTAACAAATAAACAAGAGCGTACCATGAAATGAAACATAAAATAACTGCACTGATATCAATATTAGCTATTCTATCAATTATAATTATATTAACTATGACTTATTCATTCCAGCCATCAAATAACAATACATCGAATAATTATGAATATAAAGATAATAATACTAATATTAATTCACAAAATGAAGATATTAGTTTTAATGGACATACATATGATAAAAAGGAATATCCAAAGGATAGCTATAAAATAGAAGAAATATATACAACACGTATTCCATCATATGTTGTTAAACAATTCTTTGAGGATTCTGACTTTGACAATAATGGCCTATTGGAAGGAAAAGAAATTAGTGCTATGGATTATAAACTCAAACATAGCCAATATACATATAATGGGCCATATGGATATAATTAAATCCACATATCTTTTTTTTAGTAATTTGATTCTGTGATAATTCTTTCTTTATATTCATCCACACAGTTTATTAATGCAACATCCCTTTTTTTATCTTTTAAATCATCAGTTATTGAATCTACTATATTAACTAATGCATCAGGTTCCAATTCTAATTCATTATTATACATTGCTGTTAACATTTTCATACGTGAATCATGATAATCCACCAAATGTAGAAATACTACTAAATCATATACTAATTGTTTCATAAAAATTGCTTCCAAATAAAAGATGTTTTTATATATAATTAAAAGGAGTAATTTAATTATTCTATTATAATATATAACAATTAGAATTAATAAAGTTAATCAATATTAGTAAATAAATAATACAATAATCTGATATGATTATAGTAGAATATATCTTGAAGGAAATATCTTAATGACATATTCATTTTAGCATAAATTAACTAAAACTTTATAACATTTATATAGATGTTTATTAATAATAAATATAATGATAAATAAAATAGATTAAGATAATAAAGTAATATGAAGATGATAATGTACAAAATGGGTTAAACATAAAATAAGGGGATAAAGAAATGATATGCAATAATTGTGGATATGTAAATCCTGACAATAATAAGTATTGTGCAAATTGTGGAAAAAGATTTACAAGAATACAATCAGAACTTACTGATATGAACCCCGAGATACAAGAAATAAAGGAAGAATTAGCAGGCAACAACAGATATCATAAAGATACAACAAGAAATAAAAGAAACATACCAACATCATATAAACTATTAGCATGCGGATTAATAATCATAATATTACTACTAGTAGGTTTTGCAATACCTGGAAATAATGATACAACACCATTAATAAATGATACACCAAATAATACAAATACAACAGGATTAAATGATACGGACAATACAACCAAGGCAATCCAATCTGTTATAAATGTAACAGTAAATAACAATCTTAAAGCTGGAGATACTGCCAATATATCAGGATACTTATCTGATGATAGTAATAAAAAACTCATAGACTGTGAAATAATTGTTAACATAGACGGTAATGAATATAAAACACGTACTGATACAAATGGATACTATCAACAGACAATCAATCAGATAACGGCTGGAACTCATAAGATAACAGTACTCTATGCAGGTGATGAAAACATTAAAGGCTCACAGAACAGCACTACACTAAATGTAGAATATAAAAAATCAAATATTACACTAGAGCTTGAAGATCAATTAAACCAATCAAATAAGATCATCCTAAAAGGTATATTAACAGATGATGAGAATAAGCCTATAACAAATGCACAAGTAAAAATCAATACCCTAAATCATGAACAAACAATAAACACGGATAATAATGGTCAATATCAAGTTGAAATTACAAACCTTGAACATAAGACACAAAATATAACTGCCAAATATGAAGGAGATAACAATCACGAAGGATCTCAAGCTACAGTACAGCTTAATGTAGAGAAAGAAAAAACCATTATGAATGCAAAGATAGATGATTCAACAGATGAAAAGATCAAAGTTACAGGAAATCTGAAGAATGATAAAAACCAGCCATTAAACAATGTAGCAATAAATCTTAATAGTGGTAATCAAGAATTAAAAACTAATACAAATGAAACTGGAGATTTCTCTTTAGAAACAAACGATGTCAACACTACACAAATAATATTATCCTATGAGGGTAATGATACAACAGATTCTGCTCAAAAGACACTTCAAGTAGAAAAAGCAAAGATAAAAACTTCAATTACAGTCAAATCAAATGATACACCACAAGAAGGAGATAATGTTACAATAAATGGTATATTGAAAGATGA
>SUTR01000031.1:0-11765 GCA_015062825.1 Methanosphaera stadtmanae | reverse complement strand
TATTAATTTAATCAAGACAATTATAAATTGGAGGTTAGATTAATGGCCAGTAATTATTTTAACTTTGAAGATAAAGAATATGATTTTCCATTATACAAAGAAGATAATGTAATTACAAGAAAGACTGGGATAATACTTATATTATCCTTAATTATCTTCATATTCCTAATAATTGGACCAGTTAAATTCCATAATATACAGGAACAGTTTATATTATTTTTTGTAATGTTCATACCATTCTTGTATGTTACAAAAGGTAGAATAGCTACATTATTTAGAATGCCAAAATTACAGGACTTAAAAGTAATATTATACTGTACATTTGGTAACTTTGCACTACTGTTTCTAGTGACATTTGTTGTTACTTTGATAAATTACTTAGTACCTATAGGTACATTTACAGGAGCAGATACAACTACTGTTGGATATGGACTGGATATTCTATCATTGATTGCCAATTTCTTCCAGATAATATCTGAAGAGCTTGTTAGAATTACAGTATTTCTATTGATATTGCATGTAATCTATAAATATACAGAAAACCGTAAGAAATCAGTTATTGTAGCAGCTATAATATCATTGCTGCTGTTTGGATTGTTGCATATTAATATTGGACGAGGATTAATATATGCTATTGTATGTATAGGTCTTTGTAGTTATTTCACATTGCATGCCTATCTAAAGACTAAAAATGCTACATTAAGCGTTTTGGTACATTTATTGTATAATGTGATAACTATAATGCTTTTAACAATGCTATAATATTTATTTGGAGGCTATTAAAAATGAATATATCTCATTTCATGTTACCTACACAAGCTGCCGATGCAATCATACTGGACGGGAGCATTTTAATCTTGGTAGGTGTTATATTAAGCATTTATATTTTATATAAGAATAGGTCAAATCTCATGGATACTTCTCTTTTGCCGGCACTTGATATTGCAGGTGAAGAAAATATTCATCATCAATATGAATTCGAATATAATGACAATACCCAGACAGATAATGAAGTTTTAGAAACTGCCGTAGAGAATAATGATTACAATCAAAGTGAAGAGTCCGAGGAAGAATTTGAAGAAGAATATATTAAACAAGAGGAAGGTCAAAAAATATTGATTCGATAAATATATTATTCTTCCATTAATTTTTTTTATTAAATTTTTTTTTTAAAATAAAATGGGAAATAACATTAATTGTCTATTTAAATAATTCTATCTAATTTTTTTAATCATCAAACCTATTAACTTCAACTTATTTTATATTTATTTAATTAGTGATTATTATTATTGATATTAATATAAACTATTAAAATATCATTCATAAAATTATTTATTTTAATGATAATTATATTTCATTGTTTTATCAAATACATCATCTATATTTCATATTAAAAAAAGGATAAAAGGAAAAAAAATCTAATTATATTATTCGATTTAGCTAAAATCAAAACCATCCAAATCAGCATTTGCCAACTTCATATATGGATCGTTAGGATTCAAGTTACCATTGACAATAAGCAATGCCAGCATCTGAGTATAAGATTCCTCAACTGCAGACTGCTGTACCTGACCATGTGAAGAGACAAGTACCAATGGTGTTACTGCTGGTGTGCCTTTAAGATTTAATTCATCCTCAACAGCACCATCATATGCAATTCCTGCAACATAATATGTAAGTGTAGTATCAAGTGACAATTGTGACATCTTATTTGCCAACTCAAAACTGCCATAGGTAGGTACCTGTGAACACATTATTGTAGTCTTTCCCGGATCTTTTCCAACACCTGTTTCATGGAAGTCACCGACTGCAGTTGCATTGTTTTTCATTGCAAAATTAACAACCTGATTGGATAAAGTTCCACTTTCATCGGCAACAGTATTCAAGTTAACACCATTGGTAAGTTTGGTGTTTTGTTCTAAGGCCTTAGGTGATGTAAAAGGTATAACATATACTGTTCCATTAATTTTACGTCCATCAAGATAATTTATAATCTTCATTGCCGCAACAGGAGGAACTAGTTGATCACCATGAACACCAGATGCAATTACAGTAACAGGTCCTGTACCATCACCAATCTTATATACAGGAACTCCACTTTTAGCAGCCTGTATAACCTGACTTGTTATATTACTGTTAGGCATATTACTTGCAAGCTCCGAATTTGCAAGAATATCACCAGATCCACTGCTTGAAAGTTGCATAATCTCCACTGGTGAAGTGTCAAAATATACAATATATGCAAATACTCCAGTTACCGCAACCAATAAAATGATTATTACAAGAAATATAATCAACAAGGGATTTCTTTTCTTTTTGGGTGCATATTGATTGTTATTTACAAATATTGAATTTCCACAGTACTTGCAGTTTCTAGAATTTGGTTCTATTTCAGCTCCACAATATTTACATTTCATAATTAATGGTATATCATTTTGTAATATTTAAAATCTTGGTAAAAAAAGGGGGGGATGATAAGTTAGAATGAACTGTCATTATATTCCTCGGTTGTAAAACCAAATCCTCTTGCACAGTATGTTTGATTCATTCCAATAAATCTTGCATTTTCTGCAAATTCGTATTCATTATAATCATATGGCTTAATTATTTCTGCCCTATTCTTCTTGTATACATGTGTTACTATATTATTATTTCCTGTTGTATTGTTTAGTGTTACATATATTCCATCAGAGAAATTAAATGTTCCACCACTTGACTTATATAATGCTGCCATCTGTTCAAGGTTAAAGTAGTATGTCTGTGTATTTCCATATTCATCTGTGGCATTACAATATCCATATAACTGTTTATTCCAATCATATCCATATGGTGTAAAGTCAAATATTGCTGGTTTTATTAACTTTGTATCTTCTGGAATACTATTATTGCCTCCTATAAATCCTATAATTACTCCTGATAAAATTATGATCATTATGAAATATAGGATGTATTTTTTATTGTATGTTCTCTTTTTTCTTCTTCTATTTTTATGATATTGACTCTGTTTGTTTACTTTTTTAAATCTTCTAGAATCCATACAATATCACCTGGCATAAATGTATTTTTCAGTCAAAGTATTTAAACTTATATCCAGTAATTATTGAAAAAATATTATAAAAACAGACTTATAAATGATAAAAAGATATAATAATTCTTTTATAATTTTATTTTATTATTTAAAATTTATTATGAAATCTATAGGTTAAATTATTTAATATAAATTAGAAAAATTTAGTTATGAAGAATATAATAATAGATAATAATTTCTATTATCAGTACTATTAAATTATCCAATAGCATATGTTAATATCTTTAAATATAATAGGAAGGTCAATTATTTTTCAAATAATTTGAAGAATGTATCCTTTTTCATCTGCAGATAGTTTGGATTTCCCATATTGATTATTATCTTATCAAATTCATTATAGAAGTCATCCAATATTCTCACTATCTCTTCAGGATATAATGCTATTGTATCAATCATGTCAATTTTTGAAATAAGTGATTGTTTATATTCCTCTTCATCAGTAAATAAAGGTATTACTGGAATTTTATTATTATTTTGTGTTTTGTATGGTATTTTTTTTATATTATCCTGATTATAGAATTTTTCTCTAAGATAATTACTCATAAGTTCTTCCAATTTATCAATAGGCATTATTAGTTGTGTCTGACTTAATACTTTAATATAAGCTTTAATTTCATCTTTAGACAATAATTTTAATCGTTTATTCTTATAATAATTTATATCATAATAGTTCTGATTGATTATAATAACACCCCATTTATCTTTAATTTATTACTAATTATTATAATATTCTCATCATATAAAATATTATCTGTTTAAAAATAAATGAAAAAAGGAAGATAATTAAAAACATCAAGTATTTGCACTTTGAGTGGTGACTTCAGTTATCTTGTTTAACAAACGTTTAGTTGCCTCTTCTTCATTCTGATACCAGTCAGTACTCCATACTCTATAGAAGTTCCATCCCAAGTTTTCAAGTACCTGTTGTCTAAGTCGGTCACGATCTCGTACACTATTGGATGAGTGATATGATGCTCCATCACATTCTATTGCCAGTATATATTCATCCTTATCTATTGGATCGACTACTGCCAAATCAATCTTATATCCTGCAGTTCCCACTTTCATATCCACATTATATCCATGCTCTATGAGCGTATTATATACATGTTGTTCAAATCCTGCATTATCATAGATGGAGGTATCTGATTGTTGTGGGAATGTTCCTTTCTCTGCATAATATAGGAATGTTTTAAGTGATTTTAGACCTTGTGGTGTTGTCCGTTCAATTGACATATCCTGTGCTTTGAAGTTTGAGAATACTATGCATTGTTCTTTTGCACGACTTATAAGTACATTTAATCTACGTTCTCCGCCATCCTTATTTAAAGGTCCGAAGTTCATACTTATACGATGGTCCTTGTCAAATCCATATCCCATACTTATAAGAATTATGTCCTTTTCATCTCCCTGTATGTTTTCCAAGTTTTTTATAAAGAAGTTATCCTTTTTATCTTCAAAGAATGATGAGTACTTGTCATCCTCCCTTAGTCTATCCTGTAATTTATCATCAATTACATCTCTTTGTTTTTTACTGAATGTGGCTATTCCTATAGTTTTTTTACCATCATATTTTGATATTAACTTAAATAGATATTCTATTATATTATCTGCCTCTTGTGGATTTGAAGTGCTTCTGCCTTTTTCATATATTGTTTCTGGATCATATTCTAAGTGTAATCCCTGGTCTTGTCTGTTTTTATGGCTTGATGGATATACAAATAGTTCATTGTTGTAGAATTCCTTGTTTGAAACTGCTATTAAAGAATCATGTCTACTTCTATAATGCCATTTTAGCATCTTTGTCTGTAATGTTACCTTTGCATGTTCAAGTATGCTTTCTATTCCAACTGTTGAATATAATTCATCTTCATCTTCCTCATTTTCTACTGATGCATCAAAGAATGTTGTTGGTGGAAGCTGTCTGGTATCTCCCATGATAATGTAATTTTTTCCCCTAAGCAGTGCACCAAAGGAATCTTCTATTTTTACCTGACTAGCCTCATCAAATATTACATAGTCAAAGTAGGATTCATAATATTCAGGATCCAAGTATTGTGCAATACTCATAGGACTCATCATAAAGCATGGTTTTATCTGGGTTATTATATCAGTTGTACTTGCCAATGTCTTACGTATAGGTAAGTGTTTTGATTTCTTGGATATTTCCTTGTTTATTAATCCCAGACTGGAATAACGCTGAAGGTTACTGTTGATGTCAGGCTGTCTTTCAAGTACCATGTTACGTATTCTTTTTCTATTGAATCTAATAGCCTCTTTATCCAATTGTTGGAATTCATCAATTGTATAGTTATGTACCTGATAATTGAATTGATTTAATGTTGGATCATAGAATATTATACGTAAAGCTTCTCTGACAAAGTTTACCTTGAATGTTTCAACTATCTTATTTGCTTCAATCTTATCTAGTTTAATCTTTTCAATGATACCTCTTGTATATTTGTTAAGGTATATGTTAGTGTAATTGTCAAATATTCTATAATCATTTATTTTATGTATATTATCTAGGAAACTCTTATAATATTCATTTAAATCATTTAATTCATGTAAATGTATTTTATTGAATTCTTTAGTTTTTAATGATAACAAATTATTTATTTTATCATATGCAAGTTCAAGTTTATCCCTTAGATTACGTATATCATTTAATGACTGTTTATATTCATCAGGACTAATGTTTTTCATAAGATTTAAACTATTTTCTGTATAGAATCCCTGTTTTTCCAAGTCTTTTATATCATCATATACTTCAATCTTCTTGTATAATTTCTTTGTATTGGAGTCTGTTGAATTCCACACGTCACCAAATAGGTATCGGGCAATTCTTTCTTCCTTATCAATCTGTTGTTTTAGAAGTTGAAGTTCCTGTGCTTCTTTAAGGAAGTCTTCAAATTCTATTATGGAATAATCTGAACATCCTATCTGATTTTTAAGTTTATATAGATATTGCTTTAAAACATTTACCTTATTATACTGTTCAAACAATTGACCATATGACATTCTAGCATTACAATAGGAGTTTATCTGTGCACGTAGATTTGCATAACTACGCTTATACTGTGACATACGCAATAGATCATCAAATATTTCATCATCTGTACATTGATGTGTATAATATCCCCTTAGATTATTTCGTATATTATCATAATCCCTATTGATTAATCTGATAAGTGATGTATTTCGATACTTTTCAAATAATAATATCTTATCATTTAAATGATTATCTGATATTAAGTGTGATAATGGATTTTGAACTATGGCATCATGAACCTTCTTAAGTCTTGCAAGTTTATCTTCAAGTTCTCCATTGAATAAGTATTCACTCTTAAATGGGCTGTGTGCTATTCTGTTATTGATGTCATTATATCGCTCCACTACTTTTACATAGTTGATATTATCCTTGATATCCACATCTTTCTGTCTTGTTTGATAGTCTTCTACAAGATTAATCAGACTAGTCATATGATTTTTATAATCCATATTTGACAGATTGTTTGATAATAGAGCTAGATTATCTATTACTTCATTTATTGTATCATTATTTGATGGATGTGCATCAACCAGTCCCGTTAAGTAGTTAATCTTATCATAAAGATTTGATGAATCATAGTATACGGTTTCCAAATCACCCCGTATACCCGCTAGATTTGATACATCTACCTGTCCAATATCCGTATTGCGCCATTGATTTGACTTGACAGGTCCCACTATTCGATATTGCTGTGCTATTCTGTTTAGGTTATCAATGATTTTATCATAGTCTTCTCTTGTTATTTCATCAACACTTCCTATGGGAACATCTACAAAATCCTTATCCAAATTGTCATATTGTTTCTGATAATCCATAAACATTCCAATAAAGTCATATGGACTAAGTCCAGTCTGTCCAAATTCATCATATATCTTATCGCTGTATGCTATTAGATTATCCTTAACATCATCAAGGTGATTGTATAGATTAGCATTTTCAATAGTTGTTGGCATAAGATTCAACGTGCTTGCCAGTTCCATAATGAATGCCTTTTTATTATGATTTTCTCCATGAAGTTCTAGGCACATATCTCCTAATTCAACATTATCTAATCTATTTTTTACAACATCAAGTGCTACTTTCTTTTCACTTACAAACAATACGCTTTTGCCTAATGCAAGTAGTTCTGCTATTATATTAACTATGGTCTGACTTTTACCTGTACCTGGAGGTCCTTCAACTACCAAGTCAACTCCATTTTTAATATTCTGTATTACTTCCTGTTGTGAACTGTCAGCATCAAGTACATTAAAGTTGTTTAAAGAACGATAATTATCAGTATAATCAAGTACACGTGCTGTATCTTCATCTTCTGATTTATTAAAGTATAACTTTGATATGTTGTTCTCTTTCAAATTTTTCCAATGGGATGGATTTAAATCCTCATACATTGCAAGCTTTTTAAAGCTGAATATGGATACATAGATGTCACTGGTTACTTTCCATCCTTTTCTATGTGAAACTACTTTTTCAACACTTTCTATGTACTTAATGACATCTTCCTTACTGTTTAATGATTCAAATTCTGGCAATTTAATGTTCATATCAGCTAATACATATTTAAGTGTAAGGTTATACTTTACATCTTCAAAATTCCAGGCTATCTTAAAAGAATTATATGATCGGGACATTGTTAATGGAACAAGTATAAGAGGTGCACGGGATGTTTTATTATAATATGATGAATCATTCCATTCAAGAAATCCAAATGCTATATATAATGAATTAAAACCCTTTTCTTCTATAGTGGATTTATAATCACGAGATAATTTAAGCAGCTTCTTCTCCAATGTTCTTTGATCATCATCACATCTAAGATATGAATCCTCATGATAAACATTATCATCATCCATATCCCAGGAATTATCAAATTCTGGAACAATAACATCCAAGTTATCAGATTCATTTAAATCCTTAGCTAAAAACTGCATTTTACGTTCTTTAAGAACTAACGTATCAAAGATACTGAGAATATTCTCTCCAACAATCTTTATAGATTTATACTTAGATGGAGTAAAATTTAAAAACTTATTACGACGACTACTGTCTAATAAATTATCCCTATACTTAGCAATTTCATCAACAACAACATTATATGTTTTACTATCCATAACAATCCCAACAAAAAAATATTAAACTAAAAAAAATATAACCCCTCATTTATCCAGTAAAGAATATTATATAAACAAGCAATATGACTATAATAACTAATAAAACAGCAATAATTCCATATAATACTTTATATGAAGGAGTGAATACTGAATAAGAGTTATCTTCATACATATCATCATTATTAAAATCATCTACAAAATCATCCTGTGATGGAATGATATCACGTACAATCCTTGAATGAAGACTATTGTTAAAATCATCTGATAAATCATCAATTATTTTCTGATTATCATCAAAGTTACCTACTTTATTATTAGCAGGATCAAAGTCATCTATAATATCCTGATTAACACTGCCAAAGTCATCTGCAATATCTCCTTTAATATTGAAGTCAGTTACCATATCATCTTTTAGATTAAAGTCACTTGCAACATCATCCTTTGCACCATCAAATGCATTATCTATAGTATGATTACTGTTGAAATCATCCTCTAACTTATAGGAAGAATTCATACTGAAATCATCAACCACATTTACATCAGGAGTATCCAGATTAAAATCATCATTGACATTTACTTGACTTTTATTTAAGCTAAAATCACCAGACACATCATCAAATGAAGTATCAGTATTTATTTCTCCAGAACTAAAATCATCCAGTACAACTTCATCATCAACTGTTGGTGTTATTGTAAAGTCATCCAAGAAATCATCCCTTTTATTATCATCCAAACTATCGGAATTTATTTCATCCCATTGGTTGTTAGGTTTAACTTGAATGTTAAAATCATCAGTAATTTCATTGATTTTATTATTGTCTAAATTAATATCATCTTCATGATTATCATTTAACATATCTCTGTTTAAAATTTCATCATTATTATCAATGGCATTAATAGATTTTTCTAAAATAGAATCATCATAGTCTGAATTATTTACCTTATTGTCTTTATCAAGATCAATACCATCTACAAAGTCATCAAATAAGTCATCTTGAACATTTGCATTTGATTCTTTTAATGGAATCTCTTCTAAATGATTATCTAGAACTTCATCTGATTCATCAACATCATAACTGTCTACAAAATCATCCAACAATATATCATCATCAACAACTGTATCTTCGTTAAGATTAGTGTATTCTTTTATAGTAGTTTCTTCAAAATCTACGGATTTCTTTCCTGCAATTGTATCATCAAGTCCAAAATCACTGTTAATATCATCTAATGAAATATCATCAATGTCATTCAAATCATGTTTTGATTGGTTGATAAAGTCATCATCCAATTTATTGTTTCTGAAATCATTAGTAAAATCAAAATCAGCATTTAATTCATTGTTTTCATCAATAACAACATCATCAAGGATATCATCTAATTTATTGGAATAATCTTTATTGGATACAACTGTTGTAGTAGTATTAAAATCATTATTAAAGTCTTCATTCTTGAAGTCACTAGATAAATCAATGCTACTTTTAAAATCATCAGATAAATCTTCATCATTAGTGATAAAATCATTATCTAAATTATCTAGATTAACAGTAGATGATTTTAATTTATATCCACAATAAGTACAAAAATTAATGTTACGATTTAAAGTTTTATGACAATTAGGGCATTCATTGACCAAATATAACCACCAATAATATGTTAAAATAATATGTTTTTTTCCTGTATATAATTTATATAAATGATAATATTTAAGATTAAATTTTTTAACCTTTACTTCAAATGGATGAGTAAAAATATTTAAGATAAGTTATATGTTTAAAGGACTTTTACTGTTTAAAAGTATTAAAAAAAGTTATATGAAGGAGAATTCACAATATTATACTTATAATAGTTTTAAATAACCTTTTGCTATATAAAAATTTATAATATAAAATATTATATTATAATTGATTAAGTTAGTTTATTATAATTTCGATCCGCAGTTGATGCAGAAGTTATCTCCCTCTTTAACTGGATTTCCACATTGAGTACAGTAATGATTATTTGATCTAATTTGATAATTCGTTGCATTGTTATTTTCATTAAAGTGCTTTTTTGCCTTTGGTGTTTCAGGAAGTAATGGTCTTGAATAAAAATCATTTGTATTATAAATTTCATATAATGATTCTCTCATTACTGCAATTCTTTTTTCATCTGATGGATGTGATGAAAGAAAGTCAGAGGAATTACTATTATTGTTTGAAAATCTTTGCCAGAACGCGGGTATGTTTTCTACATTATATCCTGCCATATATGTAAAAATCAATCCTAACTTATCAGCTTCAAGTTCCTGGTCTCGTCCCCATGGTCGTGTTAAGAAGAAATCTGATCCCATATCAGCTACGTTAACTGCCGCTCTTGCTAAATCTCCTGCTCCATGCATACCCATCATATCTAATGCTAAGCTACCTATCCATGATGCTTGTGCTACAGTATTCTTGGTTTTATTTACACTAGCCTGAGTTCTAGAATGATCAAGTAATGCATGTGATATTTCATGACCTAATACAAACGCAAGTTCATCTACTGATTCCATTACATCAAGTATTCCTCTATATACTATTATTTTTCCACCAGGAAAACAGCATGCATTTTCTATATTTGTATTAAGCAAATGTACTTCCCAGTCATAGTATCCATCAACATAATCATATCTTCCAATTCTTTGCAGATAGTTTTCTATAGCAATAATTAAATCAGAGGATACTTTTATAACCTGCTGTCCTATTTCTGTATTATCCATTATTTGATAATTGTTTACTTCATTGTAATATGCATTATACGATTGTTGCAGGAACTCATCATCATTTACAGAATCATAATGTTTCTTACCTGTAAATGGATTTAATGAACTTCTATCATCTTTACTCATGATTAACCAACTTCCTTTTTGTCATCTAATATAATTATAAATATTTTAATATATAAATAAATTCTTATATTAATTAAGTTTAAATCATATCAATTATATAATTAAAAGTATTACTCAAAGTATTATA
The DNA here is from genome assembly GCA_015062825.1 of Methanosphaera stadtmanae. GTDB lineage: Archaea > Methanobacteriota > Methanobacteria > Methanobacteriales > Methanobacteriaceae > Methanosphaera > Methanosphaera stadtmanae_A. Next base: position 521 of record SUTR01000031.1, on the reverse strand, counting down.
AACAGGTGATTAATTATGATTGAATGTCCAAATTGTCATCAAATGACACGTGAAGGTAAGTTCTGTATGAATTGTGGACATACCATTAATTCAGAAAGTAACAATTTACAAAATCAGGACACTCTACAAAATAACAATGAAACTGATAGAATCTATGAAAATAATATTCCTACCCAAAACAGCCATTTACAACAGTACAATAATAATTATCAGCAAAATCAGAATAATCAACAATATCATACATATAACAATCAACAAAATATGTATAATCCAGCAAATAGGAATATGCCTCATGATCAAAAAAGTAAATTTTTAGGTATAATACTAAACATAATCATTCCAGGATTAGGTTATGGTTATGTCAACAGATGGAAAGAAGCAATAATATTCATCATTGTATACTATTTCCTCTGGTTTTTAGGATTTATTATATTCATACCATGGATTATAAACTTAATAATGTGGATTTATGCAATTATTAAAGTAAATGGAATGATTGATAAATATAATAATGGATTACC
>SUTR01000030.1:1271-31134 GCA_015062825.1 Methanosphaera stadtmanae | reverse complement strand
AGGTGCAATATCCAACAACGGTGGTACTCTTAACATAACACAATCCAACCTCACACAAAACAAGGCAACAGGACAAACATCTGATGGATATGGAGGTGCAATATTCAACAACGGTGGTACTCTTAACATAACAGACTCCAACCTCAACAACAACACAGCAACAGGACAAACAAATGGATATGGAGGAGCAATATACAATGACTATGGTTGTACTCTTACCCTAACACAATCCAACCTCACACAAAACACAGCAACAGGACAAACATCTGATGGATATGGAGGTGCAATATACAACAGTGATGGTACTCTTAACATAACACAATCCAACCTCACACAAAACACCGTAACAGGACAAGCATATGGATGTGGGGGTGCAATATACAACATTTGGGGTACTCTTAACATAACACAATCCAACCTCACACAAAACAAGGCAACAGGACAAAAAGATGGAGAGGGAGGAGCAATATACAACTTCTTGGGTGGTAATCTTAACATAACACACTCCAATCTCACCGAAAACAAGGCAACAGGACAAAACTATGGATATGGAGGTGCAATATCCAACTATGGTAATCTTACCATAACCGAATCCAACCTCACACAAAACAACGCAACAGGACACGAAGATGGACGTGGAGGTGCAATATACAACCTTGATGGTTTAAATATTAACAATTCAATACTTGAATACAACAACGCAACAAATGGAGGAGCAATATACAACAATGAGGGTGAGGCTGTTATAGAATCCAATTACTTCATAGCTAATCCTTCACAAATGACTGGAACTGCCATAATAAATGATGGAACAGCAACAATAAAAAACAATGAAGGTGATAAAACTTCCACTTACAATGGAACAATATACACAAACTCAACTAAAACCGTTACAATAGAAGGTAATAAGTTCTATGATAAACTCAATACAACAATCAACATATCCACAGATAACGCATATCCTGCAATAGGTGATGTTATAAACATTACATTCACATTAAAAGATCAACTAGACCGGCCAATAATTGATGAAAATATTACTATCACAATAAAAGATTATACAGCCAACAAGACAACAGACATAACCGGAACCACAAGTATAGAACACACTATAAAAAGCAATGAAACACTAATTACTGCAACATATCCTGGAAACAATAACTATAATACAAACACTACAACTCTACTTGTCACAGCACCAAAAATAGAGACAAAACTCATAGTCGATGACACGGATACTAAAGTGGGACAAAACTTTACAATAACCGGAACACTACTAGACAAAGATAATCAACCATTACCGGAAGAAACAGTAAACATAACAGTTAATGGCACAACAAACACGGCCACCACAAATAATCTGGGAAAATTCAACACAACATTCACACTAGAGCAGATGGGAGAATATCCAATAATTGTAATATATCCTGGAACTGATGTATACAATCAGTCAACTAACAGCACAGCAAAAGTCACGGCAACCAAGACAGACACAAAACTAACACTAAATGTATCCAACACCACAGTCGTAAACAACACAGTCGTAACAATAACCGCAAACCTAACAGATACAAACAACAATCCATTAATCAACCAACCAGTTACAATCACAATAGGTGAGGAAACATTCAAACTCAACACAAACGAAAATGGTATTATAAACAAGGAATACACAACACATGAAGTAGGAAAACAAAATATAACTGTCACATACAATGGAAACAACATGTACAATGCCAACTCCACAACAACAAACATAAATGTCTATAAAATAGACACAAAACTAACACTAAATGTATCCAACACCACAGCAGTAAACAACACTCAAATTAATATAACAGCAATATTAACAGATACAGATGGTAACAAACTTGCAAACCAAAACATCACATTAAATGTTGCAGGTAAACCATTCAACATAAAAACCAATAGCAACGGTGTAGCAACCCAAAACTACACGCCAACAACACTAGGAAAACAAACAATAACTGCTACATATAATGGAGACAGTCAGCACAACAACAGTCCAGAACAAACAACAACAATAAACATCATAAAAATAGACACCAAACTATCTGTAAAAGTATCCAACAGTACACCAATAAACAATACAAACATTACAATTACAGCAACACTAACCGATACTGATAATAAAGCAATTGCAAACCAAAACATTACATTAAATGTTGCAGGTAAAACATTCAATGTTAAAACCAATAGCAATGGAATAGCAACCCAAAACTATACACCAACAACAATAGGAACACAAACAATAACCACAACCTATAATGGAAATAGCCAATACATAAACAGTACTGAAACAACCAGCATAACCGTTAATAAAATTAACACCGAACTAGCAGTAAAAGTATCCAACAGTACACCAATAAACAATACAAACATTACAATTACAGCAACACTAACCGATACTGATAATAAAGCAATTGCAAACCAAAACATTACATTAAATGTTGCAGGTAAAACATTCAATGTTAAAACCAATAGCAATGGAATAGCAACCCAAAACTATACACCAACAACAATAGGAACACAAACAATAACCGCAAACTATAAAGGGGATAGTCAATACGTTAACAGCAATGCAACAACCAACATCACGGTCAAAAAAATAAACACTAAAATAGATCTAAAAGTATCCAACAACACACCAATCAACAACACACCAATCAACATAACCGTAACACTAACAGATGCAGATAACAATAAACTATCAAACCAACAAGTAACACTAAACATCAACGGAAAAACAGCAACGGCAAAAACAAACAACAATGGACAAGTAACACAAACATACACGCCTACTAAAGTTGAAACACAAAACATAACCGCAACCTATAATGGAGACAGCAGATACAACAACAGTACAAAAACCATCCGAATAACCGTGAAAAACAAGATAAAAACACAAACCACTGTCACGCCGGTAACTGGAGTTATAGGAGAAAAACTCACCATCAAAGCAACAGTAACCGATACAAACGGCAACAATGTAAACGAAGGAAACCTCATATTCAAAGTAAACGGCGTAACAATAAAAGACAACGGAAAACTAACAGGCTCATCCAACCCACTCAAGATAAAAGTAGTAAACGGAGTAGCAACAGCAACCATCATACCAGACATCAACATGACCAACGCTAAAAACATAACCGCATACTACGTTGGTACAACAATATATAACGCATCAACCAGCAACCCAGCCAGTATGAATATATCCAAACGTAACGCTACAATAGAAGTAACAACAAACAAGAAAATAACCAAACAAGGACAAATACTCACAATAACCGCTAAAATCTATGACACCACCAACGGCAAAAAAACAAGCAACATAACACAGTACCAGGACGAATACGTATACTTCAAAGTAAACGGCATAACACTCAAGGATGCCAACGGCGAAATGCTTAAAGTCAAGATAATAAACGGCACAGCAACAGTAAACTACACCATACCACTAGGAATATCCTGCGTAACTGATATGCAGACACTAACACCAAAAAATCATACCATACAAGTAGGACTCTACAACAAAAACTACCAGAATATCATGACAAAAACACCAACCTTCCAAGTTGAACGATCAAATATTACAATAAACCTAGCTAATGCTACAATAAACAATAAGACACACACATTATCCATGAAAATAACAATCAAGGACTACCTCAAAAACACTGTTGCAGGACCAAACAAACTTGTAATAAAAGTAAATGGCCTAACACTCAAAAACGGTACCAACGTACAATACTACTACACAACAGATGGAGTGCTAAACCTTAAAAACATACCAATACCAACAGCTAAAAACTACACCAGCATAGAAGTCATAACACAGGACAGACTAGCATACAACTCACAGAGAAACACTACAAAAGTAATAAAAATAACTAACTAACTAACCTTCCTTCTTATTTTTTTTTTGTTAATGGGGACTTATTTCTCTATTAGAACAAGAGATTAAATATAATTTATAAAATATTTGAACATGTAAAAGCTAAATAAGGCAGTGTTCAGAATCTTACTGATAAATCAAAAAACAGGATTAATCGGTAAATAAATATTTTTTAAGTATGATTTTGTCCAAATCTTTTTTTTAAAAAGTAGGTTGTTGTTTGTGGTGTTGATGTGAAAATTTATGTTTTGTAAAAAAAGTAAGTGGATGTGGAGGTTTTTAATCTCCACGTTTTCCTATATTTTATTATAGTGTAATTTTATAGAAGATAAATAATCATGTTTAATTATTTTGTTTATCTACATGTACTGATTTATGCTTTTACAACAGTCATAGTAGTATTACTTGTTATTTTATCATAGACTGGTGCTATGAATGTAACTTCTATTGTGTAGTTTCCTGTTTTGTATGATTCTGGTAGAATGTAGTCTATGCTTACTTCACCATTTGAGTCTACTTTAGCATAGATTACTTTACCGTTAATCTTTTACTGTTTTACCGTTTACTTTGAATGTTACTTTTGCTTGTGTAATGTTTGTATTAATGTTATCTTTATAGTATATGCTTGCACTTATTATGGCAGGCCGACCAATTTTGAATTCAATAAGGTCTACTTTAAATATGTTTTCTTAGGTGCTGTAGAATTATGGTATTGTTTTTTAGGGAGTGTAGCCGACTGTGTTGGGGTGTGTATTAGCTTCAATCATTTAAATACTATTATTATATATTATTATTTGTGTATAGTGACTGTGAATGGAAAATTTCATGTTAAAAAGAATGGTGGTTGTGATATTCAGCAAATAACCTAAGTTTGTTTTGTATTAGTATATTTATTATTGTTTTTCTTAATCTAGAGAGTATACTTGGAAATATGTTAAAATTAAGATTCTCGAAAAACATAAGAAACATAAGAATCATAAAAATTTTTTTTATGTTTTTTATGAAATTTATGTTATCTGAGTACTTGACAAAATTATTTTTGATAGAAAAAAAAGTATTACTCCCTTGGGATAATCCCAATGCCGTCAGTTTAAGGATTTTTCATAAAATTTTTTGTTTACCTCCAGGTAATAGTCTTTTAACTGTTTTTGTTTTAGAATGTTGGTTTGTTGTTTGATTGGTACTTTCTGCTTTTGGATTTTGTTTTGTGTTCGTATGTTCTGGGTTCTGGAACCTTATTGGGTGCTACTGTGCATTCTTCTATGATATTTTTGATGAATTCTTTGATTTTTGAGGGATTTAATATTGGTTCTAGTATGTCTAATTTTAATCTGCTTATTAAATTTGATTGATCCACATCATAGTAGTCGTTACTTCCTTGTTTTCTTTTTAATTGATTGTTAAGTAGGTTTAAGTATATTCTTGAGTAGCTGAATATGTTATACATTAGGAAAGTTGAATATATGTCTTGTGTTATTCCTATTTCTGTTTGTGCTGTGTAGTTTTCTATTTGTAGTCGTTGTTTAAGTGTTTTATAGGAACATTCGATTCCCCATCGTGCTTTGTAGATTTCATTTAATTGGTCTTTACTCATTAGTTCTTGTGGTAAATTGGTTATTAATGATTCAATTTCTCCTGAGGGTAATGTAATGTTGACTATTCTTAGATTAAGGTATTCATATTCTTTGAATTTTTCTTTTAATACATGGTCTTTGAACCTCTTTATTCTATCTTTATCTAGTTCTATTTTTAATATTTCATCATCAGAAGTCATATATTCTCTTTCACCAATATAAGAGTCTTTTCTTAATCGTATAACAAAGTAACTGTTCATGTTTATCATTCTTGCCATTAATTCAAGGGTATTATATCCTCTATCAAATATGAAAATTGATTTATGAGGAATAATCAAATCCAAACAGTTTTTAATATTTCCATGCATTAGAGTAAGTTCTCCTACCCCACGTTTTCCTATGATTCCATCAATCAGGAATCCATTTAACACATCAACAATTCCAGAGAATTTAACCTTAGGTAACTTATTATAATCGGATTTGAATCTAAATTCATTTAAAGTTAACAACTTATCTGGAAGTTCAAATAATGATCCATCACCAGCCAGTAATCTGAAACCATAAAAAGTTCTAAAAAAATTATTATTGACTTTATTATTTAAATATCCAATATTTCTCAGATAATTAAGGCTGATTTGCTTAAAAACATCTGGATTAATATTTCTTCTCTGCTGAGAAAAACTCTGTTTACGATAACTCTTAACACCATCACAAGCTTCCTTTAAAAAAGTACTAATATTATTACGTATAGTTTTACGTTGATTAAAAATAATTAAATTAACATAATGCTCAAAACCACATTTTCTTTTACAAATAAAAGCATGGGACTCATCACATATTTTCTAAAGTCTTTACACTCCTTAACTATAGCATCCTTAATAAAACAAAAATTATAAAGATCTTTTTGGGACGAAGTCAAAGACTCATATTCAACAACAAGCAAAAAAATAAATTAATATCTTACAACAATATAATATTGAGGGGATGTTTTTTCGTTTCATAATATAATATATCCCATCACTTACTATATAAACCTTTATAATGATTCTAAATCAAAAATAAAATTATATTTACTATTAAAATTTTATGTTATTTGATAAATATTAAAATAACTGAAATTCAAAAATCAACAAGACTCTTTTAAATAAACAAAGATAGATTAAATTAAATTAACATATATAAAAACATAATTATTATTCAACAAAGCTATTTTTAATTAAATTAATGTATTTACTATTTTTACAAAACAATTACTCATATTATACTAATTAGATAAAAATTAATTGGTGATTATTAATTTAGAAAGATTATATTAAAAAAATAAATTTCTTAAACTGACGGCATTGTTATTTTTTAGAAGGGATTATTATCTGAAAAATCTTTCAGACTAAAAAAAGTAACTTTATCCCTATTTTATCATTCAACATATAATTTAATCAGGAATTATATATTCTATATTTTACATCAGCCATAGGTTCATTAATAGAGATATTATTTGAATATGAATAATAAGTTATCCATAATAAGTTATCAATTTGATTTTTCGTTATGACTTGCGAAGAAAATTTGCATTCATTACATTGATATCTGATTCTCATATTAAAAAAATGAGTATTACTTATATAGTAAAATATTAATAATAGTTATGGCATATCATAAATTATGGAAATCAAATATATTAAAGACAATTATTATTTCGAAACACTCACTTCAACACATGATTTATCGGATTTTAATTGTGAATCAGAAGATTTAACAAATTTTTTAATCAACGATGCATTAGACCAGCAAACAGATAAAATCAATCTTACTAAATTAATTATGTGTAATGGAGAAGTTATAGGTTTTGTCACTTTATTAACAGATACTATCGAAATTAAAAAAAATCCGCGACAAAAAAACTAAAAAAATTATAAAAAATCATATGAATACTGATGAACATAAAATTGGTAAAAACAAACTTCTGCCAGCAATAAAGATTGGAAGATTTGCAATTAAAAAAAAATATTCTAAAAAGGGTTTAGGAACAGAATTCTTTGGATCCATATTATATAATTTGAATGAAATATCTAAAGAAAAAATAGGTTTCAGATTCGTCGTTGTTGAAGGATATGCTAGGGCATACCCATTATATGTAAAAAAATTCAATTTCACAAATCTAAAAAAAGACGATGATATAATCAGTAAAAATATCGAAGAGATAATTAAAAAAGATCCTGAAAGAACATTCTATTTATATTACGATTTGTCTAATGCTTCTAATTAAAAAAGGAATTGTGTATTATATGTCTTTAGAATTTAACATGTCTTTGTGAGTTAACTCTCTTCCATATTTCTTTATCTTTTTCTGTCGGTCCTTCATTCATTTTTTCAAGAAATCTTTCGGCGTCTTCACCGGTTAATACTGGAGTATTTCCAATTGGTTTTGCCATAATATCACTCACCCATTTTATTAATTGTTATTATTATGATTATTTATTTTAATTTTATTCTTAATAATACTTTTGGTGGAAACATGATTAATTATCGGTACCTTTTTGAAGTGTTTTGTTTCTCATGAATGTAAGAAAATTTATTATAGATTATCCAATTCTCTTTAAATCTATCAAACACATCTTTCTTTTAAATCAATACAAATATCTGTAGTTTGTATATTTTCATGCCCAAAATTCATTACATAGATGCCACAAAAATAAACACCAACCTAACCAAAGGAAAAGTAACATTCAAAGTCGACGGTAAAACCTTGAAAGACGCAAACGGCAAGGTAATCTACGCCAAAGTAGTAAACGGTACAGCAACAATTGAAGACTACATGGTACCAGATACATGGAATAAACACAGTACAATCCAGGCCGTATACTCAGGTTCAAGTGAACTGGCAAAAATCTCCAGTGAAAAAACAGAACTTACAATCCAGACACCTGAAATCACAATAACAACCAGTGACACAACAGCAACTAATTGTACCTTTTTTAATTATTTTATGAGAACCACACTTAGGACACTCTGGATTAACATACTTAAAAGTATTATTTTCATCTAATTCAAGTGAATAATTATTAGAAAATGATGTTTGTTGTTTTAATCGTTTATTTAAAATTTCATCAAAATTAGGTTTTTCATCCATAAAATCAAAAAGTTTAAGTTGTATAAAATGTATACTATTATTAGAGATAGATTTGTTAGTCGTTTTCATATATACTTATCCATCTCTTTTTAAATATATATTTAACGCTAATTTTAATTTAAATTAATATAAAAATTAATCATAAAAATCAATAGAAGATTATACCTAAAATATATTTCTAATTATAAAAACTACTAGTTTAAATTAAGAAAAAAAATAGAAACTTGTAAAAAATTTTTCGCAAAAAAAAGCCTATACATTTTTACAGCTTCTTATTTTTTTAATTTTAATTATGTCATCTATGTCATGCAAGAAAAAATAGCCTGGTTTTCCACTCTAAATATGACCCAGTAGTTGAATGTTGCATAGAAGCTTATTTTCTTTCTTCTATGATCTAGTAGGAGGTGATTACTATGTTAGACATAGTAGTACTAATAATAGTACTACACATGCCAACATTTGTGTCTTTTATAAGATACATTTGTTTAAAAATAACATTGTTTTCATTCAATAAATTCTAACATACATGAAAACATGTTAAGACAGTGGATATTCTAGGCTATTATTAATTGACAAGATGCCTAGAATAGTTATATATTCCACGTTACATAATGATTTGTAACCTCTGTTATATATAACTATTATTTTTTATCATTTTATTTTATCTACTTATTTATCTAATTATGATAATTGTCCTTTTTTTCTAAATATAACGAACAACATTTTAAAAAAATGTTCTTAAAACAGCTTAAATTACAAAATAACCCATAAAACTTTATAAATTATAAAAATAATATATTATAACTAGTGGTTAATTATACCATTATCCTAAAAGATACAACTGTCTGGGAAAGTAGTGTATTGTTAGAATGAAATTTTTATTAGGAAATAAACCCTATTTCCTATTAAAATTATTTTTTTTAATATTAAAAATGGCATCTGTGTCATGTAAATATAAAAATAGCCTGGTTTTCCACTTAAAATATGACCCAGTAGTTGAACAATGCATAGAAGTTTATTTTCTTTCTTCTATGATCTAGTAGGAGGTGATTACTATGTTAGACATAGTAGTACTAATAATAGTACTACATATGCCAACATTTGTATCTATCATAAGATACATTTGTTACAAAATAACATTGTTTTCATTTAACAACTTCTAACAAAAAATGAAAACATATTTAGTGGATATTCTAGGCTATAACTAATTGACAAGATGCCTAAAATAGTTATATATTCCACGTTACATAATAGTTTGTAACCTCTGTTATATATAACTATTATTTTTAATCATTTTATTTTACATTCTTATTTATCTAATTATGATAATTATCATTTTTTTCTATGTATAACGAACAACTTTTAAAAAAAATGTTATTAAATCATTTTAAATTACAAAATAACTCATAAAACTTTATAAATTATAAAAATAATATATTATAACTAGTGGTTAATCATACCATTATCCTAAAAGATGCAACTGTCTGGGAAAGTAGTGTATTGTTAGAATGAAATTTTTATTAGGAAATAAACCCTATTTCCTATTAAAATTATTTTTTTTAATATTAAAAATGGCATCTGTGTCATGTAAATATAAAAATAGCCTGGTTTTCCACTTAAAATATGACCCAGTAGTTGAACAATGCATAGAAGTTTATTTTCTTTCTTCTATGATCTAGTAGGAGGTGATTACTATGTTAGACATAGTAGTACTAATAATAGTACTACATATGCCAACATTTGTATCTATCATAAGATACATTTGTTACAAAATAACATTGTTTTCATTTAACAACTTCTAACAAAAAATGAAAACATATTTAGTGGATATTCTAGGCTATAACTAATTGACAAGATGCCTAAAATAGTTATATATTCCACGTTACATAATAGTTTGTAACCTCTGTTATATATAACTTTTATTTTGTTGAATCCAAATACATCATCAAGATGTATTGATAATTATGGATGATAATTTTTTCCACTTTTCAACATGGTTATATTCTATTTTGACTTTAAGTAATTATTAAAGTTTAACTGTTTCGAATTATATTCATCTAATTTATATAATCGTTTTATACCTTTTATTTGATCAAATTGTTCATTGAATGAAATTATATGTTTTATTTCTTTGGATTTCATATATTTGATTGTTATACAATCTAAAAAACTTAATGAATCATTTGATTTAAATAATTCATATGCACTCTGAAATATCTGTTTATTGATTTGGTAATCAATTCTAGTAGTCATATGAATATTCTCAAGAAATTTGATATTAGTGTCATAGTCATATTTTCCTAAATTCTCCATTATATTAAATAAAACATGACTAGGAATATACAAGTAATAGTTTTTTTGTATAGCATTAACTATTTTGTTGGCTGTTTCGTGTTTTTGATGATCTTCAAATATTAAAGCTTCTAGAAAATCATAATTTACCATTATCTTAAGCATTTAATATTCTCCCCTAGATTTTTTAATTAATGCGGATATGTCAGATAGTTCAATTCTTTTTTGTGTGTTTACAAGAATATAATTATCCTTTACATCAAGAATGATATAATCTAATGTTTGACAATTTAAATAGTCATATATCATGTTTGGAATTTTAATCATTGATTGTGTGTAAATGTTTCTGTATAATTTCCTGATATCCCCCAATATATCATCTTGGTGTGTTCCCATGTCTTTTAGAAAATTCATTTGCACTGTGTTATTGTTGTAATTTAGAATCCATTCTACCTTGTTTAAACCTTCAGATTTTATATTGTTTTTGATTTTTAAGGGTAAATGAAATAATCTGTTTTTTTGAATTTTTATTGTGTATTTCATAATTTTTGTTTTTCACCAAATATATATTTATTACTTCAATATATATTAATATTACTAAAATATTATTACAAAATATAATCAATGTTCATATTATACATAATTATAATATAATATTTTAATAATAATTTGAATATTATTGTAATTTATAGTAAAATATTTTTTTATGATTTTTCTGTTTGAATATTATATGGAAGAGTCCTTCTTTCAATAGGATATTTGTATGTTCTGTAAAAAAGAGTATTAATTTATTATCATTACTATGATTGCCACAATCATTACATACGAACACCCATTCCTGCAACCACTCTCCGATAATCATAGTACATAAAGTTATTCCAACATTTCCCATGCTTAAAAAATATTCCTTTTAGGAATTCTGGTGCTTCAGATGCTGCTGATACCATCCAGTATTGTGAAAATAAAGATGATAGTTATCTTAACTAAATTAAAAACAAGACTATAAAAAAAGTAATTGAAGACTGAATAACCTACGGCCACCTAATCCGTAGCTCATCATGATAGGGACATGTAGGATAATAAACTTTTTAGCTTCTGACTTTCCACATCTGCATATCTTGAACTAATTTAAATATTTCCAAATTTTAACTAAAAAAAAAACTAATACGAAAACAATACACCACCACCCACCAACCAATAACGATAAAAGAAAAAACAGGACACATACAAACTACAACACGACAAAATAAACAAAACAAAAGACAAAAACATCTAATAATACACAAATATAAAAGCTAAACATTTCGCGCACCCAACAAGCTGGAAACAATAAACAGGTAAACAGTAAACATGTAACAGTAAACCTATAGAAAATTAATTAAAAAGTATGGTATAGGAGTCCAGGGGAAAAGAAAGAAGAAAAGAATAATAATTTATCAATATAAAAAGAATAGGAAAAGAAAATGGATTATATTTTAAGAACGGTAGTCATTTTACCAGTCTTGTATATTCCATTTTCACCAGATATAATTTGTAGCTCATACATTCCAGGTCTAAATGTAGTGGTAAATGACAGGTCTATTTTACCATTGGTACTGTTTACACCGTTTAGTATTGTGATTCCATTGACTTTTATTGCTAAGTTGGTGTTTCTTACTAGCAGTTCTCCTGTTTCATCTGTTATAGTAGCTTTGAGTGTTGTTTTATTGTTTTTCGTGGTGATACTGTCTGTGTTTATTGTGACACCTTTTTTGTTTATGGTTAATTTGCCAGTTGTTTGGCTTCTTGTGTATCCTTCACCACCATATACTGCGGTTAAGTTGTATGTTCTGGAACTGTATGTTGATGGTATTGTATATTCAAGTACTGCTTCTCCACCAGCCACGTTGGCTTGTAGTGTTTTTCCATTTTTGTCAGTTAATGTTTTCCCGTTTAATTTGAATACTACTTTTCCACGATTTATATTATCACCGTTTGCATCAACTATTTTTGCACGTAATGTTATTGTTTCACCAGATTTTACTGTGAAGGATGATTTATCTAATGATACTTTAGCAATTCCTTCTGTGATATTTAGTATGTTACTTGATTTGCTTCTGCTTGATGTGCAGTTTTCATTTCCTCCATAAACTGCTTCTATATATGATGTGTTTTTCATCCATGCAGCCTGAACCTTATACTTTAACGTAGCTAATCCATCTGTTAGTGTGGCATATAGAACATTATTGTATTCATCCTTAAGTGTAATTCCATTTACTTTAAATATGACTTTTCCACCACTGACTTTTTCTCCGTTTTGATCTTTGACATTGGCTGATAAGTTTACTATACTACCTACACTTGATTTTATTGGAGTTATAGTGATGGTAGTGTTTAGTGGTGGCCTTGTTAGTTCTTTGATTGTGTTGTTTAATGTTTCTATTTCTTCTTTTGCCTGTTCTAGTTGATTATTTAGGTTGTTGTTTTCTTGTGTGAGTGCTTGTATCTCTTTTTGTGCATCCTGTAATTGTTTTGTTAAGTCTGTGATTTCTTCTGTTAGATTTTCTATCTGGTTATCTTTTTCTTTGATTTTTTGTGTGAGATTGCTAATTTGATTGTTTAGGGTTTCTATTTTCTGATTTGCTTCTTCCAGTTGTCTTGTTAAATTATTGTTGGTGTTGTTTAATGTTTCTATTTCTTCTTGTGCTTGTTCTAATTGTTGTGTTAAATTTTCTATGCTATTGTTTAGCGTGCTTATTTTATTTTCAGCTTCTTCTAATTGTGTTGTTAAGTTACTGATGGTATTGTTTAATGTTTCTATTTCTTCTTTTGCCTGATCCAGTTGATTTGTTAGATTTTCTATTTTTTCATTTGCCTGATCCAGTTTTTCTGTGAGATTTTCTACCTGACCTTCAAGATCAGCTATTTTAACATCTTTATCTATTTCTACTGTGAAGTCTATTGTGGTTTGTGATGCTTTGTAGTCTTCTGTTTCTGGGTATTCTACATTTATTGTGTAGTCTCCTGGTGTGAGCGTGTTGTCAGTTAGTATTCCACTTGTGGTGTCTGTGTTGATGTCACCAGTTATTTGTATAGTTGCATCAGCTATTGGTGTCTTGTATACTGCATCTTGTACTGTTATGTTTATCTGTACGTTTCCTTCTGTGTTGTTTAGTATGTCATAGACTATTGTTGTGTTTCTTTGCTTGTTAATGTTTAATGTGATGTGTGTAAGTTTAGGATTGCTATACTGATTATAGCTAACATAATAAAGGCCTATAACATAAGAAGAGTCTAGATTTCCATAATAGTTTTCCAGTAATTGGGCTATTGTTTCAGTTGATAATGTGTATCCATCATTTACATTATCAAATACGGCTAATAATTTATAGCCAACCCCACTTTCATATACATCCAATTCTATTTTTCCTTTTTCTCCACTAGGATCTGTAATATTAAGTGGTATTTTAGTGTTTGCTCCACTGTAGTATTCGTATATGTCTTGAGGTGTAGTTATGTTAGTATCATACTTAACAGTAACTGTTACAGTGTTTGATTGTCTGTTACAACTTGTAAAGTATATTTCATGTGTTCCTGCTGTTAAACCTTTTAGTGTTGTGTTTTCATATCGTGTTGTTATATTTTTTTCACCGTCAATGTATAGTGTTATGTCATTTATTCCATCTTCAAAATCCCAATAATACATAAAGTTTGCTGGTTGTATAGTGTAGTTTAATTCCACACCTTCCTGGGTAGGATGATTATTATTAACAATTAGTGTAATATCATCAAGAGATATATCTGTGGATTCATAAACATTACCTTCAAAGAGTCCATTCCAATATCCCACTAAGTCTATTGTTTCCTGGTTAAATGTTGCAGTGTTTTCCTTGAAAGTGTTGTTTGTAAGATTTACCCCTCCATATGCTCTTATTGCAGCTCCATTTGATGCTGTGTTGTTTATGAAATTAGAAGATATTATGTTAGTTAATTCATCCTGTGAATAATCAAATATTGCTCCACCAGCGACTGCTTGGTTGTTGTTGAATGTGGAATTACTAACAGTCAATGTACCATAATAGTTACAGATTGCTCCACCAGTGCTTGCTTGGTTGTTGTTGAATGTGGAATTACTAACAGTCAATGTACCATGATTATTATAGATTGCTCCACCGTCCATAGTTGCTTGGTTGTTGTTGAATGTGGAATTACTAACAGTCAATGTACCATAATTGTTACTGATTGCTCCACCATAAGAAGATGTGTAGTTTGTTATTGTGATGTTTTCAAGTGTTAAGTTATGTCCTTCTGTTATTTTTATGAATTGGTGTGTGTTTTGTCCGTTGAGTGTGTTGTTGTTTCCGTTTATGATTATTTTTTTGGTAGCTGAGTTTTCCCAGTTTATGCTTGTTGTTGCATTATAGTCTCCGGGTTGTAGGTTAATTTTGTAAATGTTATACTCTTCACGTGTGGCGTTTTCTATTGCTTGTACTAGTTGTGTATAATTTGTTACGTTTACTTCTGCATCACCGATTACCTTGAATGTTACGGTGTTTGATTGCTGGTTACATGTGGTATAGTATACTTCATATTCACCAGGTTCTAAACCGGATAAGGTATAGTTTTCATATTTTGTTGTAATATTCTTTTGGCCGTTTATGTATAATGTTATGTCATTTATTCCTGTTTCATAGTCATAGTAATAATTAGTATTTGTTGGTTGAATGGTAAAGTTTAATATCACATCTTCATCTGTAGTGTATATGCTTTGATCATCCTTAAGATTTAAACTTATTTCATTGAGGGCAATATCTGTGGATTCATAAGTATTACCCTCAAATAGTCCATTCCAATAACCATATAAGTCTATTGTTTCCGTGTTATTTGTAGCAGTATTTTGCTTGAATGTGTTGTTTGTAAGATTTATCCATCCCAAAGCATTTATTGCAGCCCCATTTAGTGCTGTGTTGTTTATGAAATTAGAAGATATTATGTTAGTTAATTTATTCATTGAATCATCACATATTGCTCCACCATCACTAGTTGCTTGGTTGTTGTTGAATGTGGAATTACTAACAGTCAATGTACCCTGAATGTTATGGATTGCTCCACCAGCAGATGTTGATGTTGCTTGGTTGTTGTTGAATGTGGAATTACTAACAGTCAATGTACCCTGATAGTTACGGATTGCTCCACCAGCAGATGTTGCTTGGTTGTTGTTGAATGTGGAATTACTAACAGTCAATGTACCCTGATAGTTACGAATTGCTCCACCAGTGCCTGCTTGGTTGTTGTTGAATGTGGAATTACTAACAGTCAATGTACCCTGATAGTTACGGATTGCTCCACCCTCATTTGTTGCTTGGTTGTTGTTGAATGTGGAATTACTAACAGTCAATGTACCCTGAAGGTTACGGATTGCTCCACCATCAGAAGATGTGGCGTTTGTTATGATGATATTCTTAAGAACCAGAGAAGAACCACTCCTAATAATGAATACTTGTTGCTGTTGGCCGTTTATTGTTTGTCCATTACCATCAATTGTAAGTACCATACCACCCGTATACCATGTGATTGTTCCTGTGTTGTTGTATGAACCTTGCAGTAGGCGAATAGTTGTATCAACTCCTATACTACTTGCATTATTTACAGCATTCTTTAGTTCTGTGTAGTTGTGTACTTCTACTATGCCCTCTTTCTTGAGGTTATTATCCGATCTCTTTTCTATGTTATGTGTAGTATATTCTATCTTTTTTTGTGGATTTTCATCCAATACCTTCTTTTCTTCAAATTTTATTATTTTTTCATTATCCTGTGATACTATGCTTATATCACTTGCTACTGCTTCATCAATTGCATTTGTTTGGTCTTCCCGTAGAGTTTCTGTTGCACTGACAGCCCCCACAAGTAGTACTAATACTATGATAAACAGTAGTGTTTTTTCTATTTTTATCATATCAGACCATCTTCCATTAATTATATTTTATATGATACTCTATATGTGGGAGGAGGGTATTTAACTTTATCTAAAATTATGGATTAAATATAAACATATCAAAGATTAATAATGAAAATAATAAAAAAAATCATAAAAAAAACATAAATCATCATAAATAACATAATGCATTAATCATACATTTCACCCTCTTTCTTTCTTATAACAGACACTTAAACAACAACACATTGGGAGTATACGGGTAAAATGCAAAGTATAGAAATTGCTAACAAAGAGATAACATACAAACATAACATCATCTTAACCTACAAGATAAAAATAACAAAGACAAAATAAAAAAAAAATATATTATTTCACCCCCCCCCCCCCTAAGCCGAAACAATAAACATATAACCCTGTAGCAGCACCCTATAGGAAAAAAATTAAAAAATATAGTATAAGAATCCAGGAAAAAAGGAAAGAAGAAAAAGTAATTAATAAAGTTAAAAAAAATAATGTAATAAAATAGTAATTAAGCATTAACAATTAAAGCATTAGTACTGGATATGATATTGCTGATTGGAGTGTCAAATTTACATGGTAAGATTATCAAATTCAAAGGTCATAGCAAAGATGATTCCTTCATCTGTAGATACTACTTCAGCAAATATTTTCTTAGGATGTACTAATATTGTAAAATTTTTTTGCAAAAAAAGCCGATGCAATTTTACTACATCAAATTACACCCATACTTAATAAACTATAATTTTCTAAAATACATATATAATAACAAGCAATAAATTTTAGGGTGTAATGATATAATGCAGGACTACTTATCACAATGGGAATATCTTCAAAATCCTCGTAAATTTGAGGATATAGACAATACAAACTTAAATATACATATTGACTTCTTAACAATCTATAGGGATGAACAGTATAATATTAAAATGGAAATAACAGTATCCGATATTACACCAAAGGAAGAACAAAAACTTAAAAGATTATCCACACTTATTTTTAAGCATAACTATAAACTAAATAAAGTTTATTGTCATTATAAACAGACAGAACGATTCTATGATTATTATCTGGGAAAATACATATTCACATATAACGTGAGTGAATATATTCATAATCATTCCACTTATAATAAGTCAAGATACATCGACTGGTTCTTAAATAATGTAAAATACTCATCTAACAAGAATCTGTTCTGCCAGTACAGTGAATATCATAATAATAAGCTAATTAAACGTTATGATAGAACTGTAAATAAGAATATTGGACAAAATGCCCGATTAGCACTTGACCATATTACAATATCATGTCCCGGCACTAACTTTAAGAAGTTCACATTACAATATGTAAATGATAGCTTCCAGCCTAAATGGAGCAATTCTGTAGCTATAGAATATCATTACAAGCCATCTGAAGATGAACGAGAGAAAATTCATTCAATACTTAATTTTATATTAGGAAGAAAGCTTATCAAGGTGGGAACTACCACACTTGACTATAATAATAATATCGTTGATGAAAGAAGCATTTCACCAGAAGAAGGATTTGATGTTAAGTACATATGTGATCTTCCAGAAAAAAGCATCATCCTACCATTGATTGTAAAGCCCAATAAGCCAGAATTAATCATCAGAAAGCTCTCAAGCATTATAAACAATTATCTTTCATTGGATGAGGATCTTACCAGCACACTCAACCTTTATAATCAGTCATTAATCAGCAATCCTAACCTGGAGATTATAGT
Organism: Methanosphaera stadtmanae; assembly: GCA_015062825.1. Lineage (GTDB taxonomy): Archaea > Methanobacteriota > Methanobacteria > Methanobacteriales > Methanobacteriaceae > Methanosphaera > Methanosphaera stadtmanae_A. The sequence continues at coordinate 12,543 of SUTR01000030.1, read as the reverse complement.
TCTTGATGCATCAATAGAATCGTTTGCACAGTCAATGGGCTTTGCAGGTACGGCTAAGATAAGAATATATTCATTTATCTATTCAAGAGGCATAGGTACAAAGGATGGTGACATAATAAATTTAGGTGATGTTGAGGATAATCTGCGAAATATCCGTAATAATGTCACTCATGGAGTAATAATTAAGGATAAAAATCATTTATATTTATCAAATTTAGCATACCGTGTTTTATATGGACGAATACTCTGTACATTCCTAAAGGTTAATAAGTATTATGATCTAACTACTGGTAAAATAAGAAATATAGAGGAATCAATAGATAAGGATGAATATGAAAAAATAAGCAATATAATGAAAAAACACAAATATGACAATTCCAGAAAGTTTTATATGGATTTATTCCATATAATCAAAAACATCCAATTATAAAGACAGTTCTTCTAACTTTCTTTCCAATTCCTCTTCAGATAAGTTATCCAAATCATCATCACTATCCTCAGATGATTTTTTCTCATTTTCTTTAGATAATATTTCATCCTTATGTAACGGCCAGTTTTCCTTTATTTCATCCTGTGTCTTTTGGTCTGCTTCAAGTACTGCTCCTGTATATTTACAGTTGTTACATGACCACATTGACCAGTTTTGTGGAATAATCCACACAATATCTTCACTTCCACATCTAGGACATATTTTTTGTTTCATGATTATAAGTATTATTTTTATATTTATTAAAGTTGCCTAAATATTTAAATAAATAATCTACAAAGATAATATAAAAGAAATTTAATATAGGAAAAATAATATGTATAAGAAAGACTATGAAATGATAGAAAGAAGTGCTAAAATAATTGATAAACTTAGAAGTGAATGTCCCTTAACTCATTGTATTACAAACTACGTTACCATTAATGATTGTGCTAATGCAGTACTTGCAATAGGTGGTTCGCCTGCAATGGCAAATGAAGAACCGGAAATTGAGGATTTTGTAAATATAGCAGATGCAACAGTCATCAATATGGGAACATTACTAGCCGATCAAATTGAAGCCATGCAAAAGGCTGCAATACATACCAAGAAGACTGACACTCCCCTTGTAATTGACCCTGTAGCAGTTGGTGTATCAAAGCTAAGAAATGATGCTACAGTTGATTTGATCAATAAGTCCAATCCCTATATCATACGGGGCAATATGTCTGAAATTAAGGCAATTGCAAAATTGTTTGATGTTGATGAAAATGATTCAAAAGCCAAGGGCGTTGATGTATCAGATGAGGATATTATAAAATTAGAAAACCTTGAAAATAATGCTGAACTAATAAAGGATGTTGCAAGCAAATTAAATACTACAATTAATGTTTCAGGTCCTGTTGATATCATATCTGATGGAGAAAACGTATATGCAATAGATAACGGTGAGCCAATAATGAGTAAGATTACTGGTAGTGGCTGTATGTTAACCTGTGTTCTTGGTGCATTCAGTAGTGTTTCATCACCACTTGAAGCTTCCATTATTGGAAGTATGTCAATGGCAATAGCCGGAGAGCTTGCATATAATAAGGTTCAGATTAATAATCTTGGTTCTGGTAGTTTCAGAACATTTCTGATTGATGAATTGTATAATATGAATGAAGAAAAGATAAATAGATATGCTAAATTATATAAGGTGATTTAAATGATTACAGCAGATTTTGCAATATTACCTGTTGGAATAGATGATACAGAATTAAAGGAATATGTTACAAGTGCAGTTCAAGTTGTAAAAGACTCAGGCCTTACTTATCAGCTAACTGCTATGGGAACACAAATAGAAGCGGATAATTTAGAACAGTTATACAAAGTCATAGCTAAAGCCCAGGAAGCAGTATTTACTGTTGGTGCAGAAAGAGTTTATACTGTTATAAAAGTAGATGATCGAAGAGATAAAGAAAACAGAACACTTGAGGCAAAAATTAAAAGTGTTGATGAAATGCTTGAATAGAGATGAACTCCGTCTGAATAAATAAAGATAAAAAGTAGAATAAAAGTTAATATTTAAAAAAATAGTTAAAAATGGAATTAACCAAATTAACTGGTTACATTTTCCATTATTGATTGATAAGTTTTGGTGTATCCTGCCATGTTTCCTTCAAGGAATAAGGATATACCTCTTATAGCATTTTTCTCTGCAATTGCTTGCATAGTAGCTTCCAAGTTAGATATTGGTCTGTTTGTCCTATTATTATCATTCCAGTATGTTTGTAGGATTGTAACTACTTTGTTTTTATCTCCAACCTGTTTTATAATATAATCTAATTTAGAAGTTACCCAAGAATCGCTTGCATCAGTAGTATTTCCTCTGTAGTTTCCTTTATATGTCATTGGCATTAAATAATCAACTAATTTTCCTAGTGATGTATAATTTTGTCCATAAGCTTCTGCATTTCCTGCACCTTCTGGCATTACACATGCACTAATAGTATAATTACCTTTACTGTTGATGTAGTCAACAAGTGTCTTTGTTGATTGTGTTAGTATTACTTGTTTATTGCTGTTTGATCCATCTGTTCCAGGATATCTTAGATAATCTAAACATACACCATCCACATCCATGTTTGTTAGGATGTAGTTTAGGTTTTCTTTTAGGAATTCCATTCTACTGGTACTGTTTGGTGATATCCATGTTTTTGTTTTTGCATCATAGAAACAATTGATAACTGCATGTACTCTTATATCTGTATTGTTGGTAAGTCTTAGTACTGTTTGAAGTGTGTTTCTAAGTGTAGCATTGGTATAGTTTATACATCTTACATACACATCAGTTATTCCAGCTTTAACCCAGTTTTGAACATGAGTTTGTGTGATTGTCATTGTATTTACAAACAATCCTGTTATATAATCATTTTCTACTGTTTTTACAAATGTGATATTTGTATTGAATCTGTTTCCAAGATATGCTACACGATCACCTGTTACTAATGTTAATGTGTATGTTTCACCTGTTTGATATTTTTCATCAACATCAATTGTAATGTTTACTGTTCCATTGTTTACTGCGAAGTATTGTGTTTTATTGTTAGCTTTAAGTAAGGTTGTACCGTTTATTTTTACTGCTACAACACTTTGGCCTAGTACTGGATGATTATATTCATCAAGTAATTGTCCTTGTATTGTAACTGGTGTTTGTGATGTGACTATGGCATCTACATCAAAGTGTGTTTCAGTCTTATTAAGGCTGAAGTATGTCTTGTTTTCAAGTCTTTTATAATTCTTATTAGCATATACTGCTGTTAGTTTAAATGCCTTAGCACTCCATCCATCAGGTATGGTATAATTCATACTTGCAGTGTTATTTACTACTTTTACCTGATAGTCCTGACCTGTACTATTTTTTACTGTTAAACCATTGATTTTGAAGATTACTACTCCATCATTTACTTCTTTTGTATCATTGACGTATGCAGTGAATGTTATATTATGATCCATTTTTGTTACTGTGTCATTTGTTGTAACTATTAATGGTGCAGTTCTGTATGGTAATGCTATATTGCCCTTTGTACTTATTGATGGATTGTATTGGTCATTTTCAAGGTATACTGCAAAGTATTTGATGTTTAAGTTTCTATATGAGTATGGGAATGTATAGTTTAAGGTTGCTGTTGAATTTATTACATTTGCTGTTATCATTTTATTGTTTGAATCAAGTAATATTGTGTTATTTACAAAGAATATTACTGATCCTGTATTGACTGTTGTATTATCATCAGTTGATATGTGTGCTGTTAGATTAGCCACATCCCCGATTGGAACTCTTATATTTTCAACTTCAGTTTTTGTATTTTTCTTTTCTTGTATGTCTGAAGTTTGTGTGCTTGTTTGATTATTTGCAGTTGTATTATCTGCATCTGTTTTTATATTTTTTATATTATTCTGTTGTATTTGATTATTATTTGTATATGTAGCTGTTTCTACATTTTCATAATTATTATCTGTTATAATACTATCATCAGATTGTTGATTGTCAGCTGCTGATACAGTTGTAAATCCTACAATCAATATAAAAAACAATACCATAACAGATATTATTTTCTTATTGGTCTTCATGGTTCACCTTCATATTTTTTTTATTATTAAAAAAAATTGGATTAGTAGATTGTTTGATCTATAATTTTATGGTTACGGTTTTATCCAATCTACTTCCAAGGTATGCAAGACGATCTCCTGTTACAAAGCTTATAGTATATTTTCCTGATTGTTTAATATAATCAGGTAGCTTGAATGTGAAACTTATTGTTCCATTGTTTATTGCAAAGTATTGTGTTTTATTATTTGATCTAAGCAATGATTTACCGTTTATTTTTATTGCAGTTACACTTTGGCCTGTTACTGCATGATTATGTTCATCAAGTAAGCTTCCTGTAATGGTCATTGTTCTATTTACTACTTTTATATTACTGTCTGCAACATTAAAGTGTGTTTTTGTCTTTGTAAGGTTGAAGTATGTCTTGTTTTCAAGTCTTTTATAATTCTTATTAGCATATACGGCAGTTAGTTTAAATGCCTTAGCACTCCATCCATCTGGAATTGTGAAGTTGATGCTGGCTTTATTGTTGACTACTTTTGTCTGTATATCTTTTCCATTCTTGTCTTTTACTGTTAATCCATTGATTTTGAAGATTACTACTCCATCATTGACTGTTATAGTATCTTTTATTGTTGCTGTAAATGTTATGGTTTCATCCATCTTTGTTGTGCTTTGATTTGTTGTTACAACTAATGGTGCCCATCTGTATGGTAATGCCAGATTTGCTTTTGTACTGTTTGATTGTATGTATTCATCTGTTCCAAGGTATTCTGCTACCAATCTTATGTTCTGGTTTCTCCAGGAGTATGGTGGCTTATAGTTTACTTGTGCTGATCCATTTTTTACCGGGATTTCAACTATCTTGTTATTTGAATCCTTGAGTAATGTATTGTTTAAGTAGAATCTTATTACTCCTGTGTTTAGTACTTTATTGTTTGCTGCTGTGACTTTTGCCTTAAGTGTTGCAGTATCTCCTATTTGTACTCTTACATTTTCTGTTGTTGTGGTTGTTTTTATCTTGGTTTTTGTAATTGTGGTTTTAACCTGTGTCTTACTGGATAGGTAATTGTCATCACCGGAATATTCTATGTTTAAGGTATAGTTTCCTCTGTTGATTAAGCTTGTTCTGATGTTTATTGGAGTATTTGTGGTTATGTTCTTTGTTGCTACTGTTTGGTTGTTGCTTTTTATGGTTATTGTTCCGTTTGTAACTGATTTGTTGTTGAATGTTGTTACTGTTTTTACCTGTAGTGTTAGGTTTCCTGATGTATTGTTTAATACTTTTGCAGTGGTTGTTGTTGCTTTTTTAGCTACGGTTATTGTTGCTGTTGAACTTGATGTTGAATGTGTTGCGTTTCCAGGATATACTATTGTAAGTTTAGCTTTTCCTGCAGGCAAATCAAGTATTGTATTTAACTTACCGTTTTTATCTGTTGTATATGTAATGTTTTTTTGTGGATGTTGAACTATTATTTTTGCATTTGGCAATGTCTTGTTTGTTATTCTGTCCTTGAGTGTTAAGTTTAATACTGGATAGCTTCCCAGTGTTATTGTTGATGTTATTGTTGTAGGTCTTGGCACTATCTTTATTGGTACTGTTGCTGTCATATTTTGATATTTATTGTCTCCTGCATAGGAGAGTGTTATATTACTTGTACCAACAGGCAGGTTGCTGTCTACTATTACATATCCGTTTGAGTTTGTTTTTGTTTTTATTGTTTTGCTTGGCAGTTTTATTGTAATGTCCGTATTTTTTATTGTCTTGTTTGTTGATGCATCAATTAATGATATGTTTAATACATCATCCTGGTATATGTTGTTGTTTACGTTTACATTGAATGTTGTTGGTATTTTTGATTTTGGCAAATCAACTGTCAATATCTTTGTTACATTGGTTATGTTCTGATTTCCCGGATATTTTACCGTTATATTTTGGGTTCCCTCTTTTATTATGACATTTTTGGAGAAGTTTCCCTTAGTGTTTGTTGTTGTGTTAATTGTTGTTTTGTTTTGGTAGCTTATTGTTATTGGTGCATTTGCTATTGGTTTGTTTGTTGTTAGATCTTTTAGTATTGATGTTAATGTAAATGTATTGTCCTTGTTTTTTTGCAGTGTTAGGTTCATGTCACTTACATGTTTTAGTACTGTTATGTTTATTGTTTCATTACGTGCATTGTATGTGCTGTTTGCGGTATTGGTAAAGTTTATCTTTTTATTTCCTGCACTCAAGTTTAATGTGAATGTTGCAAGTCCCTTGTTGTTTGTGGTGCTTGTGTATGTTTTTCCATCAACAGTTAGTGCCATTTTGGTATTTGGTAGTATTTTACCGTTTTCATAATCTGTCACGTTTATTGTTATTGAAGTGTTTTGTGCTATTCTATTGTTTACTGCTACAGAATAGTTTACATTACGTTTTGGTGTTCCTACTGGTATTACAACACTTGTATTTGCAGGGTTATATACGTTACTTCCAATATATTTGATATCCAAGATATTATATGTTGGATTTACTGTTGTTGATAGTTTTGCAATTCCATTATTGTTTGTGGTAACTGTAAATTCTCTTCCATCAGATACTTTTACTTGTATTTTACCGTTTTTTATTGGCTGTTTGTTTATTACATCAGTTAGGTTTATTGTAGTATTTGCAGCATTGTTTGCTACATTGACTCCTATTTGCATACTTGGATTTCTTTTGAAAACTTCCATAGTCAGATCATAGGAGTATGAGTGATATGTGCTTGTTCCTGGATATGTGATTTTTATAGTGTTGTTTCCTGCCGGAAGGTTCATTGTCACATTTCTATAACCGGTATTGAGTGTAGTTGTTGAAATTGATGTGGAATTTGGCAGTGTTATGTTCAGTTTACTGTTTGGTATTGCCTTTTCAGTATTTGCATCCATTACTGCTATTTGTGTAGTTGCATTGCCAACTAGATTATTGTATATTTTTATGTCATAGTATACTTGTTTTGTTGCTGTTTTAACAGTTTTATTTTCCTTTTTTATGGTATTTTTAACAGTAGTATCATCATTATAATTCATAACATTAGCGTCGGCTGATGAATGCTGAATTGTATCAGTTGTATCAGTCTGATTTGTTTCTGTTGCAGAAACACTTGCTAATCCTAAGAAGATTAATGTTAATAATACTAATAAAAATACATAATTCTTATTTGTATTCATTTTACACCATCTTATAACTCATTTTTTTATAAGTTAAATTATTCTTATAATGTAATTTCATAATAATGAAAATTAATTATAAATAATAATTAGATATATGTTTATAAAATTATATAGCTTTAACCTTTTTTTGTGAAGATGAGATTTTTTATAAAATAATTTAAAATAAGTATAAAAGGAAAATGGTGATTAATGAGAAAAGAAGGTCTGTTTCTTTTTAGCAGTTCATATAGATGAAACTTTTATTCATTTGACTTAATGTATTTTGCATCTCCACCTTGTCATCTATTATTTCATTATATGATTCTTTTATAAGTCTGTTGAATTGTTCTATTTTTTCATCGTTAGTTATTTCTATTATTGGATATTCTATTCCTGTATTTGCAAATACGCCACCATACATGGATGCTTTAGGTGTTATGAAGTGTTCGAGTATGTATATTATATCTTTGCTTAGTGCATTTCCAAAGTATAATGATTCTTTTATTTTTTTCTCATCAAGGTTTGGATTGTCTTCTAATAATTTGATTACACTGGTATATCCTTCAAAGTCATCAGGCAGGAAATGTTCCTGTATTTTATGTGCCATGAATTCACTTGTCAGTTCCACATACTTGTTTTTTACTGATACATACCATCCAAAGGATTCTATTAGTAGATTTTTTTCATGGTTTATCTGGTGCATCAGTGCCTGTTTGATCATCTCATTAAATAGATGATGTGTAAATTCATGCAGTATTGCTGTTGGTATAAGCTTTGCATCAGTACTTTTTTTTATCATTATGTTATCATATGAGTAGTAGCTTAGGTATGATGGAAAATCCTTACTGTTATCATATAATATTTTAACATATGGTTTTGTTATGTTAAATAGGTTTGATATGGATGCTTCATCAGGCAATAGTTGAATGTTGTCTTCTCCAATGTTTATTATGGAATTTATAATTGTATCATATGCAGTATCTGTTATATCATATTTTTTCATGATTTCCTGATTTTCCTTTGAAAAGATATCATAGAAGTCTTTATAGTTTTCTTGGAAGTATCTGCTGTTTTTTAGCCTTCCTGAACAATTGATGCATGTTGAGAAGTTGATTGGATTGGCTTTGCCACATTCAGGACATTCTATTGTACTGTTCATATTATAACCTTCAGTATTTTTAGTATAATATATTATATATATCAACTAATTTAAATATGTTGATTTGTTATTACCTGAAGAATACATAAAAGTGTCATATCCATTAATTTAAATCATACCGAATAAAAATATTAATATATATGAATTATTCAAAGATGACTAAAGATGATTAATAAAAAAATGATAATGTTTTTAAGTGTATTAATATTATTATTTATTAGTATAGTCTCAGTTGAAGCAACAGACGACAATAACACCATCATACAGGATGATTCAACAAATACAATACAAAATAATAATATCAAAGACCTTGAAAATCCAATTGAAAAAAATAAAAATCTGAAAAAGGAAGAAAACCCTACAAGCATTTCAGACTATGACCAATTATATGAAAGCTTAAACACTTACCAAAAAGATGATGTCAACCTTAATCTGGAAGGAAATGACACATATATAATTGATAAGCAAATAAGCATAAATGAAAGAATAAAAAACATCAACATAAATGGAAACAACAAGACATTCAAATCATTGAATACATCATTTATGAAAATAGGATCAAATACTGCCATTACAATATCAAACATAACGGTAATAGGTTGTAATCAAACATCCGGAAGTGTTTTTAACAATCGTGGAAATCTGACAATCATAAATTCATCTTTCATAAACAATACTGCAAAATCAGAAGGTGGAGCAATATACAATTCAAAAAACCTGAATGTCATAAACTGCACATTCATAAATAACACTGCATTAAAAGGAGGAGTAATTAATTCCCATAAGAATTTAACAGTGACAAATTCCATCTTTGAAAATAGCAGTGCAACAAATGGAGGAGTATTCTATATATATGGAACTACTAGCAGCAATATAACAAATAACACAATAAACAATAGCAATGCAAGATTTGCAGGAGTAGTATTCTGTTATGGAATGGGTAATATTCTGATTCAATCAAACAATATCAATAACACATATGCCAGCATGTATGGAGGTGTAGTTCTAAATCATGGACTTGAAAGTGTAATTGTAGAAGAAAACATCATTGAAAACAGCCACAGCCAATGGGGAAGTGTATGTGTAACTCTAGATAACATTACAATAAGAAAAAATACCTTCAACAACAATAGTGCAGATTTTGGAGGAGTACTATTTAACTGGGCAGATATGACCATTGAGGATAACATATTTAGCAACAATAAAGCAGAAATTGGAAGCTGCATATACAATAGTGCCGATTCAACAGCAAACATTACCAGAAATGAATTCATAAACAATAGTGCTGAAGATGGCGGAGTAATATACAACTCCGGAAAATCAATAATAAATGACAATACATTTACAAATAACTACGTAACAGATACCAATGGTTATGTAATTAAATCAGATGAAGACTTGATTAATGAGGATTCAGAACATATGCTCTATATTACAAACAATCAATTTATCAAAAACAGTGATTATACACGTGATATGCTGCTAAATTATGACCGAATAGATGCAATATATAACAATACATATATTGGAAACTATTTAGCAACAAGCATCACTAATTTAGATGATATGAATTCTACCGATAAACTTGAATGTAACATTACAATAAACTTAGATGAAAAATATAGTACAACAATCAATGAAGGAAATATTGAAATTTACATTAATAATAATTATATTAAAGATATAAAAGTAGAAGATAATAATCCATTAATTTCATTAAATGGTAAAGAGTTGGAAACAAATAATAATATTGATTTAATATATACATCAGATGACAATAGTTTCCAAAGGTCAAGCATTTCCTTCAAGGCAAACATATACAAGAATACCCAATTAAACATGACAATCAACAACCCCGAATACAACAGTATCCTAAAGGTCAACACAACAATAACAGACCTAGACGAAAACCCTGTAACAGAGGGATACATAATATACAAGATAAATGGCCTAACACTAAAAGAAGATAATCAAACAATAAAGACAGAAATAAAAAACTCAACAGCAACACTCAACTACCAACTACCCGAAAATTACAACTGCAAAGAATACACCATAGAAGTAGTATACAGTGGAAGTAAAAATTATAACTATACAAGAAATACTGCAACATTCAATATAACCAAGGTAAATACTACCTTAACAGTTGCAACAGATAAAAATAGCTGTAAAATGGATGAAAGCATTACAATCACTGCAAAAATCAATACTGACAAGAACATCAACTATGGAGTAATGATATTTAAGATAAATAAAATAACAATAAAAGATGAAAATAACCAAACGATACAAGTACCAATTAAAAACGGCACCGCACAGATAACATTCAGAATCCCTGACGGATGGAGTGCAAAAGAAGTTAATATAACTGCAGTATATGCATATAAAAACTATGAAAGAATAGAAAACTACACATACATTAATATAACACCTACAACACCTACATTTAACATTATAAACAGCAGCATAACAGAAAATACTTTGAATATAAGTACAATACTAACAGATGAATACAATCATACATTAAAAGGATCAAATACCATTATAGTTAAGATAAACTCATTGACCATCAAAGATAAAACAAACATGACCCAATACTTCACATCAACAGATGGAGTTGTAGATATAAATATAGAATTAAATTATAATCTTAAAAAAGGAAGTTACATAATAGAATTAGTAACAGGCAAACGTAATGCATATGATGCAACTAGAAAACAGTTCAATATGACCGTTTAAAAAGTCATTACTCCCTTCTACTTTTTTTTAATCATCAACTACATTTAAGCCAAGGCCTATCTTATTAAACATCTAATAAAATATCAAAATAGATCATTAGGTTAAATTAGAAATAAAATAGTATAAAAAAAGTTCAATTGTAAAA
>SUTR01000030.1:0-1171 GCA_015062825.1 Methanosphaera stadtmanae | reverse complement strand
AAAAAAGTTCAATTGTAAAAGAGTTAAAAAAAGAAAAAAATAACCTCAGTTGAGGTAAAAGAATCACGAATAAATAGATTCAATAATCATCTCCCTAAGTATTTAACTATTTGAAAAATTTCATTAGTCAAACAATGACCATGAAACTATGAAATTCGTTTTCTCCTACAAATAATTGTTAAATCTAAGCTTTTTGAGTAATTGCTTGTACAGGACATGCTTCAGCACATAATCCACAGCCTACACATACACTTTCATCGATAGTGTAAGGTTGACCTTCTGCTATACAGTTTGTTGGACAGGATTGCATACATAATCCACATCCTACACAATTATCTCCTATTACATATGGATTTGCCATAATTAATCACCTTTTATTTATTTAAATAAGTCTTTAAAAAAACTTAATTTTACTCTTATTAAAAAAACGACCACTTAATTTCGTTAACCAAAGATAAACGAAAAAACTTGTAATCATTAATCTATTTGATAATTAAAGTATATATTTATTTCGTTAAAAATATTGTGATAAAAGATATTATTAAACATTGCAATTACAAGTTTTTTTACGATATAAGAGCCAATAAGTACTAATATTATTTTTACACAATTATAACTTGTCACATATCGATATTTCATAGTATTATTTACTAAAATTATAGTTTCAAATAATATCAGAAAATGAAAAAAAAATAATTAAGTCAACTACTTTTAGGAGTCTTTGACAAAATTATTTTTGATAGAAAAAAAGTATTACATCTAAAAGAAAAATGAATAATATTTTTTACTGCCTAAAATAATATGGTTGATTTGTTCAAAACAAACCCACAAATTACAAAAAACTATACAAGAATTATACAAACTATTTTAATGAGAAATAAATAAGTCCGCATTAAATTTATTTATTAATTTAACCAATATACCTTTTTCATTTGTTGTTTGTATTTCTTGTTATAATATTTTTATTCTATTTTGCATATAATGCATTGATTTTACTTAAAAGTAGACTGATTCCACATATACAGTCATTTAATGTTTAATTTCTGCCTACATTTACATATAATTTTACATGCCGCATATATACAAATTAAATAATTTTTTTATTTGGTATTTAACCAGTTGGTTTTTTTGTATAATCCTAATATTACCGCAGCACTAATAAGTACCACTG
>SUTR01000029.1 GCA_015062825.1 Methanosphaera stadtmanae | reverse complement strand
TGAAATGTCATCAACATCATAAATTTTTATATTCTTATCTATATTGTATAAGTCCAATGTTTTAAAAATCACATCACTTTCTTTATATTTATTTTCATCTTTATTATAACAATTGATGCTGCTTATAGGATATGATTTAATTTGGTCTAATTTATATTTAATTGCATGTTCAATATATTTTGCATTATACTTTCTTTTTGATTCCAAGCTGCGATATCCACAAGTAGGACAATTGCTTTTTATTTCATAAATCAATGGAAAATATATGTTTGTTTCATATTTCAAATTATATGCATTATTTTTATTAATTTTACAGGTGTATTTATATAGTGTTTTTTCATTTATTGGATTCTTATCTTTCAGAATTTCATCAATATTCTCATGGATATTTTTGTGTTTTCTTAAGTTTTCGATAATTTTTTCTATCATTTTTATACACCATTATTTTTAAGATATTTTAGTAAATATTGCTTTATTCATTGTAAATTAATATTAATATTTTTTTAGTCTTTACTTAAAAATTAATATATTTCTTTTTCTTAAAAAAAATCCTTATTGACTTTTTAACATTAGGTTATATTATCATAAATTCTAAAAACATTTATATGTTTATTCTTATTATATATTTCAATTGTAAGAATATTTATTACAAAACATAGGTATTCAAATAATGTTTATTTGTATTACTCTATGGTAATATGAAACCTACTATGAAATAGTTGTTTATCTTTCATATTATTATGATGATATAGGGGTCATAATTTTGTTGATAGTTTCAGCTGTTTTAATCTTAGGAGTTTTTTTTCTTTGAATAAATATTTGAGCACAAGAAATGATAGAAATGTATTTTTAGATAAAAGTTGGAGGGTATATTTCTAAAATTAGTATAATTAATTATATTGTATTAGTATGTACAAAATATGATTTTATTTCGGAAATATTTTTACCAACTAAATATTTTTGATCAAATAATAATAACCATATTATTAATTAGCTTTTTATAGAAATAAGAAAACCCGGAATGAATAAGATAATTCATTTCTTAATGAATTTATTATTTAAGAGGTGTACATATAAATGCCAACATATGAAGACAAAATAGACTTATATGGGGTAGACGGAAAACTTTTAGAAGAACAAGTACCTCTAGAAGCAATTAGTCCAGTAGTTAACCCTACAATTAAAAATATTATACAAGAAATTAAGCGTTCTGTTGCTGTAAACCTTGCAGGAATAGAAAAATCTTTAGCAAACGGAGCTTACGGTGGAAAAGCAAACTTTATTCCTGGTAGGGAATTAGAATTAGACATTGTTGGAAATGCAGATGCAATTGCAGACAAAATGTCCAAAATGTTAAAAGTTAGCGATGATGACGATTTCAACCTTGAATTATTAAACGGTGGAAAACAAGTTTTAGTTCAAGTACCATCAGAAAGATTAAGTGTTGCTGGAGATTATTCCGTTGCACCATTAGCAACAGGATCAGCATTAATCCAAGCTATTCTCGATACATTTGAAATTAACAAATATCAAGCTTCAGAAATTAAAACCGCTGCTATGGGTGGATACCCACACAACGTTAAATTAGGTGGAGCTATAACAACTTTATTAGGTCAAACAACTCACCTAGAAGGTTTAGGTTACAGTTTAAGAAACATTGGTGCAAACCACGTAGTAGCAATTACTAAGAAAAACACTCTTAACGCAGTAGCTTTATCTTCTATCCTTGAACAAACTGCAACCTTTGAAATGGGTGACGCAGTAGGTGCATTCGAAAGAAGTCACTTATTAGGTTTAGCATTCCAAGGATTAAACGCAAACAACTTAGTTTACGATTTAGTTAAAGAAAACGGTAAAGGTACTCTTGGTGACGTAGTAGTAGGTACATTATCCAGAGCATTAGATGATGGAGTAATAAGAGTAAAAGAAACATTACCTTCCGGATACAAATTATACGAACCAGTTGACTGGGCATTATGGAACGCATATGCAGCAGCAGGTCTTGTAGCATCAGTTATTGTAAACGTAGGTGCAGCAAGAGCAGCACAAGGTATTGCATCTTCCATTTTATACTTCAACGATATTCTCGAATACGAAGCAGGTTTACCTGGTGTAGACTTTGGTAGAGTAATGGGTGTAGGTGTAGGTATGAGTTTCTTCTCACACGGTATATACGGTGGAGGAGGACCAGGTATCTTCAACGGTAACCACGTAGTAACAAGACACAGTAAAGGATACGCAATTCCATGTGACACAGCAGCTATGTCCTTAGATGCAGGTACTCAGATGTTCTCTGTAGAAGCTACATCAGCATTAGTTGGAGAAGTATATGGTAGTGTAGACAATTTAAGAGAACCAGTAAAATATGTTGCTGAAGGAGCTAGTCAAATAAAAGATAAAATCTAATTATAAGGATGTTAAAAAATGACAACAGATGTAGAAGAACAAAAAATCATTAAAGCAACTGATGTAAAGATTTTCCCATATAGAATATTGAAACCATCTACAACTGAAAATATATTAAATCAAATATTGCAATTAGATGGAGTATTAAGATTATTGATTAATGGAAAATCATTACCAACAATAGTTAATTTTGGCCCGGCTAAGGGTTTACCAGTTAACCATACTGATAGAAAAACTATAAATGTTAAAGGCAATGAAGTTCCACTACGTGTATCTGTTGGTGAAATAATTTTAACTGTCCAATTAGACAATCTTGAAGATTTTGTAGAACAAGTTGAAGATATTTTAAATGATACTTTGAGTTTTGGTTATGACATCAAAGTAGGAGTATTCAATAAAACTCAAACAACCGTTTCAGATTATATGAAATATGGTGAAAACTTTGAGGGTAAAATAGATTCAAGACTTATAGGATTAGTAGATCCAAATGCAAAATCATCAGAAACTGTTAAATATATCAGGTGATTGTAAATGGCATATGACGTACAATTTTATCCTGGGGCAAGTAAAATCGCGGAAAACCGTAGAAAACACTTAAACCCAGATTATGAACTCGAAATACTAAGAAGTATTGCAGATGACGATATAGTAAAACTTTTAAGTCACAGAAATCCAGGGGAAGGTTATAAAACAGTACACCCACCTCTTGATGAAATGGACTTTGAAGCAGATGACATGAAAGACTTCGTAGAACCTATCGACGGAGCTAAAAAAGGAATTCGTATAAGATACGTACAATTCGCAGATTCCATGTATAACGCACCAGCTCAACCATACGACAGAGCAAGATCATACATGAGAAGATTCAGAGGAGTAGACACAGGTACACTTTCAGGAAGACAAGTAGTTGAAATGAGAGAATCTGACTTAGAAGAAACATCCAAATTATTAATGGAATCAGAATTCTTCGACCCAGCTAAAACTGGATTAAGAGGAGCAACAGTACACGGTCACTCTTTAAGACTCGATGAAAACGGTTTAATGTTCGACGCATTACAAAGATATGTATATGATGAAGACGAAAAAGTAGTTAAATATGTAAAAAACCAAGTAGGTGTAGAACTCGATGAACCTATTTCAGTAGGAGAACCATTACCAGAAGACAAACTTAAAGATATCACAACTATTTACAGATATGATAACGTAAGTTTAAGAGATGACGAAGAAGTTATCAAAGTAGTAGAAGAAGTACACTTCGCAAGAACTGCTGGTGGATATGGTTTAGAAGTATTCAACGACGACTTACAAACAAAATTAGGTGGTAACTAATGGATAATGAGAAAAAATTATTCTTAAAGGCTTTACAAGAAAAATTTGATGAAGACCCTGAAGAACAAAACACTAAATATTACTGCTATGGTGGATGGGAACAATCCGCAAGGAAAAGAGAATTTAATGAACAAGCTGAAAAAGCTATGGAAGCTCGTGGAGGATTACCATTCTACAACCCAGACATAGGTGTACCTCTCGGACAAAGAAAATTAATGGCATACCAAGTATCTGGAACAGACACTTACGTAGAAGGAGACGACCTTCACTTCTGTAACAACTCAGCAATCCAACAATTAGTTGATGATATTAAAAGAACAATTATTGTAGGTATGGACACAGCTCACGGTGTACTTGAACAAAGGTTAGGTGTAGAAGTAACTCCTGAAACAATCAACGAGTACTTAGAAACCATCAACCACGCACTCCCTGGAGGAGCAGTTGTACAAGAACACATGGTAGAAGTAGATCCTGGACTTGTAGTAGATTCCTACGCAAAAATCTTCTCTGGTGACGATGAATTAGTAGATCAATTAGATCAAAGATTTGTTATCGACATCAACAAAGAATTCCCTGAAGAACAAGCAGAACAACTCAAAAAATACATTGGTAAAAAAACATACCAAGTATCAAGAGTACCTACATTAGTAGTACGTGCTTGTGACGGAGGTACAACCTCAAGATGGTCTGCTATGCAAATCGGTATGAGTTTCATTTCTGCATACAAATTATGTGCAGGAGAAGCTGCTATTGCTGACTTCTCATACGCTGCAAAACACGCAGACGTAATCTCCATGGCTAGTGCAATGCCAGCAAGAAGAGCAAGAGGTCCTAACGAACCTGGAGGAGTAACCTTCGGTGCAATTTCTGATATGGTACAAACCAGCAGAGTAACCGATGACCCTGCAAAAATAACTTTAGAAGTTATTGGTGCAGCATCCCCATTATACGACCAAGTATGGTTAGGTTCATACATGTCTGGTGGTGTAGGATTCACTCAATATGCTACAGCAGCATACACTGACGAAATCTTAGACGACTTCGTATACTACGGTAAAGACTACGTAGAACAAAACTATGGTGGATTATGTCAAGCTGAAGCTTCAACTGATGTAGTAAGAGACATTGCAAGTGAAGTAACTTTATACGCATTAGAACAATACGAAACCCCAGCAGCACTCGAAGACCACTTCGGTGGATCACAAAGAGCATGTGTAGCTGCAGCAGGTGCAGGTTGTTCAGTAGCATTCGCAACTGCTAACTCCAACGCAGGTGTAAACGGATGGTACTTAAGTCAATTATTACACAAAGAAGGTCACAGCAGATTAGGATTCTACGGTTACGACTTACAAGATCAATGTGGTTCATCTAACTCCTTATCCATAAGAAGTGACGAAGGACTTATCCACGAATTAAGAGGTCCTAACTACCCTAACTATGCAATGAACGTAGGTCACCAACCTGAATACGCAGGTATTGCTCAAGCACCACACGCTGCTAGAGGAGACGCATTCTCACTCAACCCTGTTATAAAAGTAGCATTTGCAGACAGCAACTTAACATTCGATTGGGCTAACCCAAGAGCATGTATTGCAAAAGGTGCAATCAGAGAATTCATGCCTAGTGGAGAACGTGACTTAATCAACCCTGCATTATAGGTTTGAAACATTATTGGTAATTTATAAATATAAAGGTAACTTTATATATTAGAAATAATATATATAATATTGAGTTTCCAAGTAAACTTAAGTATAGTAATATATTCAATAGTAGTTTATTAATGTGGTGGATGAGGTACGACCCGTATTGTTCGTACAAACGAGGTACGATCCATATTACCCATAATAAAACTATTATATACTTTTACTGGGAAAAAATATAGGAATTTAATGTTATACTTTGGAAACGTTAATCCTTTATATTTATTTCTCTTATTTTTTAATATTTTTATCTTATTTTCATTTAAGCTTAACATATCCATTTTTTAATATTATATAATCATTTTAAAATTATTTTTACATAAACTAACTTTTTTTACTTCTATTAATTTATGCATTTTTTCTAATGGATTACTTTGTATTATGAGTATTCAACTTAGATAATTTTCTTCACACTTAAAAAAAAAGTTTTGGGAGTTTAATGTATGTATTTACAATCTTCTTTTATAACTTCATCATATTCTGATATTATTCTTCCCCTATTTATTGTCATTATGTTACAGCCCTGGAATTTTCTTTGTTCAAAGGGAGTATATTTCCCTTGTGTATAAAAGTTTTCAGGATCTATTTTTCCTTCCTCTTTCATATCAAGCACTGTTATGTCGGCATCATATCCTTGCTTAATCTGTCCCTTATTTTCTATATTGAATATTTTTGCAGGATTTGTACTTGTAAGTCTAACAACATCATCAAGTTTTAGCCTGTTGTTATTTACTTCTGTAAGCAGTAATTTTAAAGTTACTTCAAGTCCTGGAATTCCTGCTGCACTAGTCCAGGTATCTTTCTGTTTTTCTTCTAATGTATGTGGTGCATGGTCTGTTGCAATGCTATCGAATTTGTTTAGTTTATCTGTTGTGATATTATATTTTTTATCTCTAAGTGGTGGATTTGTTTTTGCTTTTACTCCATAACTATCATATATGCTATTGTCCAGGAATATATGATGAGGTGTTGCTTCTATTGTAATGTCTATTTTTTCTTTTGCAGGTCCTATTAACTCTAATGCTTGTCTAGTACTTACATGACATATATGTAATTTTATGTTGTATTTGCTTGCAAGTTCTATTGCTCTGTTTAATGATATTAGTTCTGCTAGTGCACTTCTTGCATAACTGTATGCCTTTGTCTTATTATCATATTCTGGATTTGATTTTAGGATTTTTGTATTATAATCCACTAGGTTTTTATCTTCACAATGTAGACATAATGTTTTATTGGTTCCTTCTATGTAGCCAAACATTTCATCAAGTCGGTCATTTTCATGTAAATCCATAAAAATCTTGTAGGATGTTGGTTTTTCTTTTAATATTTCATCAACATCTTTCTTTGTTTTTACGCCTGCTTGCAGTCCAAAGTCTACATATGATTTTTTCAATGCTATTTCCTTTTTTTCTTTAAAATTTTTTGCCGTGTCTGTTAGGGGACTGGTGTTTGGCATATCCACTACTGTGGTATATCCACCATGGGCTGCAGCCATACTTCCTGTTTTCCAATCTTCTTTATGTGTTAGTCCTGGATCTCTAAAGTGTACATGTGAATCTATAAGTCCGGGTATTACTATTTTATTCTTTATGTCAATTATGTTATCGCTTGTATTCTGTGAGCTTTTTATGTCTTTGCATATTTTTGTGATTTTTCCATTTTCAATAATTATGTTGATGATTTTATCGTCAATTGTTTTACAATTTTTTAGTATCATGTTACTCATCATAAATCACCCTTAATCATTTATTTTTCTTTACGTATTAATAACATTTTAAACAAATATTTTATATATTTAATATTATTTTTTTGTGGTGGTTTGTCATGTCAATTGAGAGTCATGCTAAGAAGTTACTTGTTGAAGATAGAAAACAATTTTATGATGATCTAACCAGGAGTAAAATTAATGTTTCATCCCAGAAAAACATTACTCCTATGATAGTTGATTTCACAGAATATTCTCCTTTGCACAAGGGTCATTTATTTTGTATGCAAGAGGCAAAAAGGTTACATCCTGAGGCATTATTTGTAGCTTTAATACCTGGCCTATTTGAACGCAATGGTAGAGGACTTCCATATATATTGGACAGGTATTCCCGTGCAGATTTAGCTATCAACCTTGGTGCTGACATAGTGGTTGAGGGACCGCCTATGGGTGTGATGGGTTCCGGTCAGTATTCATTATGTTTATCACTTCTGTTTAAAACATTGAATGCTGATTATATTCCTCGAGGTTATATCAGTCAAGATGCGAAATTTAAAATAATATTAGATTACATAAATAATGGTAAGGGAGTAGCACCTAAACCATATAAAATTATTTCTATGGAAGATAAGAAAGTGTTACTTGAAGGCAAATTAAGTAATGATGATTATGTTATAGTTTCATTATCCAAATCATTAACAAAACTTAATTTTAATTTTAAGAATAAATTCATTTTTATTCCTCGATTAGAGGGTGTTAGTGGAAGTAATATTAGACTAAAAATTTCCAACAACGATTTTGATAATTTAGATGATATGTTGCCACAATACACTATTGATGTTTTGAAAAAACAAATTGAATTAAATCATGCACCATTACATGATACTAGAGTCAATGAGTTTATATTAAATAGAGCTAATCAATACACTAAAGACGAATTGCTCAACTTAACATTGATGGATGATAAAACCGTTGATAATATATTAAATAATAGGCCATTTGATAAGACAGATGACTTATTGGATAATATTTCTTATGGATTTAGCACTCATAGAAAACAGAGAATTTTAAGTGTATTAGAAACAGGTATTTTAAAGGATGACATACATAAATATATAAATAATTATCCTCAAAAAATCAGAATATTAAAATACAAAAATGAGGAAATTCTTAAAAAATTTAAAGATAATTTAAATAATAATTCAATAGGAGATAATAAGATAATATGCCAATAGAAGACAATGATTTTATAAGATTAAATTATACAGGTAAAATTAAAGAAAATGGAGAAGTATTCGATACTACTTATGAGGAAGTAGCTGAAGAAGCAGGAATAAAAGTAGAAGGTAAAGATTACCATCCAATTATTTTATCATTAGGTTCAAGTCAAGTTTTATCTGCATTACAAGATGAAATTATAGGTTTAGAAGTTGGAGATGAAAAAACAGTAGAAATCGAAGCAGAAAATGCATTCGGTAAAAGAGATCCATCCAAAATTCAATTAATTCCAATGAAAGAATTTAAAAAACAAGATATCAGACCATATGTTGGAATGCCATTATCATTAGATGGTCAACAAGGTATTGTAAGAACTGTAAATGGTGGAAGAGTAAAAGTTGATTTCAATCACAACTTAGCAGGTAAAGATATAATCTATGATATAGTCATTGAAGATTTAATCGAAGATGATGCAGAAAAAATCAAAGGATTAATTGACTTATACTATGGAAATCCAAACATGGACATAGAAAAAACAGAAGTTGAAATAGAAGATGGTGTAGCAAAAATCACATTAGATAAATTAGCAGGATTTGAACAAAGAAGCGTTCAAGAAGTTACATTATCAAAATTCCATGTTGCAAGAGAAGCTTATGAAAACATTGATTCTGTAAGTAAAGTTCAATTCATAGATGAATATGAAGAAATAGTAGAACAGGAAGAAGAAACTGAAGAAGTTCCTGAAGTATTAACTGATGATGAATAAATTCATCATTTTATCTTTTTTTTTCACAATTTTTTATTAAATTATTTCGGAAGTAATTTCAATCATTTTTTCACATTGTATTAAATCTTCAATTGTATTTAGTACAGTAGTAATATTTTCATTTTCAATTATGCAAATTAGCTTATTGTCCTCTACTTTAGAGTCTACAAATTCACCATTATCTGGGTATAATGAGTTATAAGCAATCCTTGCATAGTTTTCATTTTCATAATTAAATGTTATTCTAGTTTTAATATTCATCTTACTCATTTTCCATTGCTTATTATATCATAACTCTTTAAATATAATTATATTTAAGTTATTCCTTTTCTAACATATATGTCTATTGATTATTGTATTATTTTTATCTTTGTTCTTATTAAATACAAATGATTATATAATACGAATAACATATCATAAATTATTATATTAGATTACATAAGAATATATTTTAATGTAATTTACAATTCGTAATATTTTAAGAAATACTATTTATTGTATTATTTTTTTACGATGATTTTTTAATAATTTTTTTTAAGAAAAATAAAGATTTTAATTAAGGAGGAGAAATAATGGTACGTCCATATACAAGAAAAGATTATATTAGAAAAATCCCAGCATCAAAAATAGTTCAATATGATATGGGTAACTTAACAGAAGATTTCCCTGTACAAGTAACATTAGCAGTTAAAGAACATGCACATTTATCACACAATTCTTTAGAAGCTGCTAGGGTTGCTTCAAACAGGTACTTACAAAGAACAACCGGTAAACTTGGTTACAGATTAAAAATCAGAACATACCCACACCACATAGTAAGAGAAAATCCTATGGCAACTGGTGCAGGAGCAGATAGGGTTCAGAGTGGTATGAGAGGAGCATTTGGTAAAGCAATTAGTTCAGAAGCTTTAGTACGTAAAAACCAAAAAATCATTACAGCATATGTTAATGTAAAAGACTTTGAAAGTGCAAAAATAGCATTAAACAGAGCTGCAATGAAATTACCTGTAACCTGTAAATTAGTTGTTGATAAAGGAAATGACTTAGTTCAATTCTAATTTTTATTCAAGATAATATAATAAATAGTTAATTTATCACATATTTCAAAAAGCTTTAAGGATTTCCTAATCCTTAAGTTGTTTTATAAAAAAAGTAATGGAAAAAAATAAAGAAGAGTGTACACAATGAATTATGTTGAATTTTTTAAACAGCTAGGTAAAGATGACATACCAATAGCTGGAGGTAAAGGAGCTAATCTAGGAGAATTAACAAATGCAGGAATTCCAGTACCTCCTGGATTTGTAATAACTGCTGAAACATACCAAAAATTTATCACAAAAACAGGAATTGTTGATAAAATTAATGCAATGTTACAAGGTTTAGATTATAATGATACTCCTCAACTTCAAAAAGTTGCAGATGAAATTAAAGAATTAATTGTTACAACAGATATTCCTGGAGATATTCAAACTGCAATCATAGAATCCTACAACAAACTAAATATGGATGTGGGAAAAGATGATGTTGTTGTAGCAATAAGATCTTCAGCAACAGCAGAAGACTTACCAGACGCATCATTTGCTGGACAACAGGATACCTACTTAAACATTAGTGGTATTGATGATGTTTTAACAAATGTAAGAATGTGTTGGGCATCCCTTTTTGAAGCAAGAGCAATATTCTACAGAGCAGAAAATGACTTTGATCATTCCAAAGTATTAATTGCAGTAGTAGTTCAACAAATGGTTAATTCAGAAAAAGCAGGTGTAATGTTCACAGTTGATCCATCAACCGGAGAAGAAGAAATGCTCATTGAAGGAGCATGGGGACTTGGTGAAGGAGTTGTTTCAGGAACTGTTACTCCAGATACCTGTCGTTATGATAAAGCAAACGATGAAGTAAAATCATACAGAATCAACACCAAAAAGACCATGTTCACCAAAGATCCAGAAACTGGCTCAACAGTACAGATAGAAGTGCCTGATGATTTAAAAGATAAAAAAGTACTAACTGATGAAGACTTAAAACAACTAACCCAACTTGGAAGAAGAATACAAAAACATTACGGTGCACCAATGGATACAGAATGGGGTATCGAAGATGGTAAAGTATACATGCTCCAAGCAAGACCAATTACAACACTTGATGACATAGATGAATCCAAACATCAAGAATCATTAAATGATGAAGAAAGAGTAATTATTACAAGAGGATTAGGTGCAAGTCCTGGATTAGTATCAGGTACAGTTAAAATCATCAGAAAACTAGATGAACTGGATAAAATCCTTGAAGGAGATATTCTTGTTACAACCATGACAACACCGGATATGGTACCTGCAATGAAAAGAGCAAATGGTATTGTAACCGATGAAGGTGGAGTAACATGTCATGCAGCAATCATTTCCCGTGAACTGGGAATTCCATGTGTAGCAGGAACTGGAGAAGCAACCGAAGTGCTAGAAGAAAATACTAAAATAACCATTGATGGTAAAAAAGGATTAGTATATGAAGGAGACTTTGGAGGCGACAAAGATGATGAAGAATCATCAGAAACCACAGTTTCAACTGCAGCTGCACCACTAGTTACAGTTACAGATGTAAAAGTAAACGTAAGTATGGCAGAAGCAGCACAAAAAGCATATGCAACAGGTGCAGATGGAGTTGGACTGCTTAGAACAGAACACATGATGCTAGCAACAGGTATAGTACCATACAAATTCATTGATGAAGGAAGAGAAGATGAACTAGTACAAGTGCTAGTGGATAATATACTCAAAGTAGTTGATGTATTCTATCCAAAAACAGTATGGTACAGAACACTTGATGCACCAACTGATGAATTCAAAACATTAGAAGGTGGAGAAAACGAACCAGACGAAGCAAACCCAATGCTCGGATGGAGAGGAATCAGAAGGGAAATAGATCAACCTGATATTTTAAGGGCAGAATTCAAAGCAATTAAAAAATTACATGAACAAGGATATACTAATATTGGAGTAATGTTACCATTATTACACAAACCTGAAGAATTACATCAAGCTAAGGAAATAGCAAAATCAGTAGGATTAATTCCACATGTAGATGTAGACTTTGGTATGATGGTAGAAACACCAGCATCAGCAATTATTATAGATGATTTTATTGCTGAAGGATTAGACTTTGTAAGCTTTGGAACAAATGACTTAACACAGTACACCTTAGCACTTGATAGAAATAATGAATTAGTTGCAAAACATTATACAGAAGCACATCCTGCAGTACTCAAACTATTAATGAGTGTAATCAAGAAATGTAACAAGGCAGGAGTAACAACAAGTATCTGTGGACAAGCAGGTAGTAAACCTGAAATTGTTGAAAAACTTGTTGAAGCTGGAATAAGCAGTATATCTGCAAATACTGATGCAGTTCCAGAAATCAGAAAATTAGTTGCTAAAGTAGAAAAGAAAATCATGTTAGATGCAGCTAGAAAAACATTAAACAATGATTAAATATAAAACACTCTTCACCACCCATTACATTTTTTTATTTTGATTTACTTATTCTTTCCACAATTGCTTATCCAAAAACTATAATTCATTAACCTAAACTTAAAATAACTATTTTACCTAATTATAATTATTAAGTATACTAACATAATAAATGATATATCTAAAAAATAATAATACATTAATTTTTTAATAAAAACTAATTGAAAATATAAAATATGTATTTATAAATAATAAATAATAATCAATTAACTAAATAAAGCTTATTTTGATTAATTTTAAATAATATTTATTATATATATTATATTATTAAGTAATACAACATATTGTATTAAATAAAAAAATAAGGAGAGAATACCATTAAGATAGATTATAAATTAATTATCTTTCTTGTAACTCTATTTTTGTCTATGACATCAACCTATGCAACTTATTCTTTAGACAATAACTTTAACCAAGAAGAACAAGATAGGGGTATGTTAACTTTTAATCAGACAAATATTGATGAGTTATCAAAGGCATCAGAACAATATGAAGATGATAAAAATCAGGAATATCATGAAAAATATGGTATTGTTGAGGATGATAATATAAAGGAAGATAATCAATATGTTAAAGAAGAACATTATATAATTGATTCTGGTAAAAATATAATCAATTATGATTTAGAAGATAATGCTTCTGTTAAAATACAATCAAAATCCAATTCAAATATTTTTACATATAATAATATATTGAATGCAGCAAATAGAACTGCTAATTTTATAGATAATTATAACAGATTACCATCTGTAGTAGTAATTGATAATAAAAATGTTAATATGAATGATTTATTATATTTACTTTGTAAAACAACTAATTCCACAGGTAGTGTGACAGTAAAGAATTATAGTCATGTTGAAAGTACATGTGGAACTAATCAACCTGAATATAAATTATATAAAAATGATTATATACAATTAGCCAATGAAATAATAAAATGTTATGAACTAAACAATAGAAATCCTAAAAATTGTATATACAATGATATTACAATGAATTTTGATGATACAGTATATTTTTATGCACGAGTAATTGCATTTAAATATAATAATCAACATCAAGCAAATTATGTAACTATAAAACCATTATATAATAATGATTATTCAACTGATGTTGATGCATTGATTACAACTACAACCACACCCTTTACAATAAATACAACAGTTAAATCTATAGGAAACAACCAATATAATCTCACATTAACACCATCACAAGCATGTACAATATACTATACAAGAAATGGTACAACACCAACAAACAAAGATAAAATATACTCCAAAACATTAACTATCAACAACAATACATGGATACAATATTATGGAATAAAAAGCAATGGACAAAAAACGCCAATATTATCATTTGGAATATACAGACCATCAACACCATATATAACTAACAAACCTCAACTTGAATCCAATGGATATGAAAACAAAATAACAATAGCAGTATCACAAAACAGTAAAATATACTACACAATCAATGGAACTAAACCAACTCAGAAAAGTACATTATATACACAAGATTTATACATACATAACAACACACTACTACAATATATATCAGTAACAGATAAAAATAAGATAAGTCCAGTTTATTATTATAAATTGAACAATCCACAACCATACACTACAATACTAAATCAAAGCGATGTACGTGACAATCATCAAAACATCACAATAATTGCAAACAAACCTGGAAAAATATATTACAGTAGAAATGGAACAACACCACAAAAAGATAAAGTTTATACATCCACAACAAAAATGGATCTTAACATAAAAACAGTACTTAAAACAATAATAGTAGACCAAAAAAATACACAATCAACAATAAATACATACAAACCACCAAAAATTATCACACCACCTACAACTATAATAAAAGCAATAACAGCATTAAACAATAACAATCAAAAAATCCAATTCATAACCAACAAAGCTAACACTACAATATACTACACAATTGACGGATCAGATCCCAAAAACAGTAACACAACAAAAAACATAACAGCCAACACTCAAATAACAATACATAAAACAACACATCTAAAATACTATACAAAAGACAACCAGGAACAATACACATCAAACATTATTCTATACAGAACACCACAAAACAACATTGAAAGACCGACACTTACAATATTCAATACAAGTAACATTTGGAATAATGGACAACAAAAGATAATGATTCAATCAAACCAGCCGAGTATCATATATTATGATACAATTTTCACTAATAAAAATGCAACAACAAATACAAAATATACTAAAGAAATAATCATAAACAATAAAGATAAAATAAACATACATACTAAATATGATAATATAAATTCCAAGATAATACAATACAATCCGTTAAATAAAACAAAAACACTAATGAATTATTCATATATTATTCCATTAGAATATGAAGAAATGAATATAACTATAAAGAATAAAATTGTTAAATTAAATAAACAAACATTCACAGCATTAAATAATAAAATATACTTATATATTTACAGAACAAACACACTAGTCTTAACAAATAATATAAACATTATAGAACCACACATTAAAATCTATAAAACAGGCAATACAATAAACATTCAACAATATGATTATATTATTGGAAATACCAATCAATTAAGTTTTTCATATAAATTTGAAGATGCAAATACCCTTTCAGTCAATAAAATAATTAATGCAAATAAAGAAGAATTAATTAAAATCAGATACAAAAAACAAAAAACAGATTTAGATACAACAAATATTAGTCAAGGATACTATGATATAACATACAAAGTAATAAATATTGAAACATTATTTACTTCAAATTTTAATAACAGAATATCACACACTGTTCAAGTAGGTACAATGTTAAAAACTGAGAATATACAAACAATAATACTGACAAATGAAATTATCAATAAAAATGTTATAAGTAATTGGTTAAACAGGCAATACTCTACAAATGAATTAAAAAAAGGTTATGGTACATTTTTAACTGGATTAACATTAGCATTCTATAGTGATCAACTACGAAATTATTATGCAAATAAATTAAATATCACTTGGAATAGATTAAATGAATTACAATTCATAGTTAATGAAAATCAATTTGATATCATAACAATAGATATACGATGTTCTTTTTATAAAATAACCTCTTCAAAAACATATGAAGATACATTAACTTTTAATTTTATAAATGGGCTTTTATTATCTTATTTAGAATTTTCTTCATTAAAAACATCTAACCTGTCAGCTAATTCACCAATTCATTTATTATATGAGGATTGTCTTAATAATGGGAATTTCACATTCGAATTAGATACAGAAAATAATGAAATCACAATTTATAACTTAAATAATAATGTTTATAACATTATTGTAGATTTAAATACGGGTTATGTGTCAACTATATTAAATTTCACAACATTAAAAGATACAACTATTAGATATACTTCTGATAACAAGATTCAAAGTAATCTTAATCTAATATTTAATGATTTATTTAATATTACTGGTGGTGGAGGACAAGGTATTTGGATGAATAATAATAATGATTTTCTGAATAATTCTCAAACATTAAAATCATCATTAAATACTCTATTTAATCTCACACAATCAGATATAGGTCAGGAAGTAATACATGAGGTAATGGATTTGGGAGGACAAACACTAATCACATCAGGCTTAATGATTGCTGCAACAGGTGGTGGAGCACCTGTAGGTGCTGTAATGGTTGTTGCAGGAATAATTCTATGTTTTGGTTCTACTGGGGGTACAGTAACAGATATTTTCAATGCTTATTATTGGGCGGATGCATTGCCTTCTATAGCAACGGCAGTTATTCCTGGTTTTATTGAGGTCAAAGGTGTTTTAAAAACATTAAAATATGCAAATATATTAAGTAAAACCGCTGAAGGTAAAAAATTCATAGTTACAGTTACAGCAACAACAAATATTGATACAGCAGATTATGAAATTAATGATTCTATACGCGATAATTGTATAAGTAATAAAATTAAAGATTGGCTTAAAGGGATGGGCGTTCCCGGAGATAATAGGGTGAAAATATGATCTGGTCAATAATTTCTTTCATATCGGTGTTTATAATTGTTTTTTTAATAATGGAAATTTCGCCAATGTTTTTTCCTATTATTGAAAAAAAATTGGGGGTTGATTTATATTATGGAGGAGATGTATTTTATCAAAAAAGTTTTAGTATAAAAGGTAATTCATTATTATTAATATTCACAATGGGTGGTGTTATAATATTCTTATTCATTATGAATTTAATTTTTAAAATTGATGATTTTTTTTATCTATTCATGACTGTTCAATGTATTTACGTTATTTTATTTGCTGTTATATTATACATACGTTCTGATGTATTTGTAGTGGAACCACCGGATGAATTTAAGCCAACTACATTAAAAGATGGTACTGTTGAGTGGGGTGCAGTTGATTATCATTTTGGTCATTATGGTGCTATTTATATGGTTATATCTGGCGTTTTTACTAGTTATGGGACTTTAATCTTAATGCAAGGTCATATGAATATATTGGTATTGATAGGTTTTCCTCTTCAAATATTAGTAATGTTTCCAGATAAGTTAAATAAGATTTGGCCTATTGATATAAAAAGTGATAAAGGATTTACTTTATTGTATTTATCTATTGTTGCTTTAATATTAATATGTGGTTTTTTAGTCATTCATTTTACTTCGATGGGCGTTAATCTTTTTGATATTTCTTTTTAAAGTCTCTTTTTTTTATTTTTTCTTTTTATTTTTTTTCTTCTTTAGTAATGAATATTAATATTTGATTATAGATATTATATTAGTAAAGATTTTTTTGGGTATTATTATGGTCATGGATTTTAAGAGTTATTTTTCTGGTTTGAAGAAGACTGTTGAGGGGAAGGATGATTATTATTTTCTTGTTAATGATACAAACAATGAGATTAGGCAGCATTATGATAGTAGTTATAATGTTAAATTTGATTTGGATAAGTTTGTTTTCAGTTTATTATCCAAACAATCATATGTTAATGCTATGGGTATGACTTATAATTTTTTTATTGTACCTGATAAAAGTGTTACTATGAGGGAATATCTTCCTTTTGAAACAGATGAACCAATGAGGATAAGTGATTTATTAACAGAGTACATTTATGATTTACATGATGTAATTACACAGGATGATGTTTTAAAAAATGATACTCATATAACACCATTATCTTCATTAAAAATCGTTCCATATGTAATCTCTAAGATACATAATATATCATATGACCAAATAAAAAGTCAAATATCCTCTAGCCTTAAAGAGGAAATGCGTGATCATAAGGGGGATTTGTTTTTTGATGTTAACTGGTCTTATCCTAAAGATGAACGATTCATGAAAAATGCTCATGTTGATTTGCCATTTTTAGTACCTGTTCGTGATGTTACTGAAGTAAATATTGAGGATATTCCTCAAGAATTTCGTATAGTATCAAATAATCAATCATTTTATTATAAGAATCCTAATAGCATATCTGATAAGAAAGCATTAATATTAAGAGATTCTACTACTAACTTCTTAATGTCTGCTTTTATCAGTTATTATAGAGAAGTTTTCTTTTATTGGGATAGATGGTATTTTAATAAAGAATTAGTTGAATGGTTTAAACCGGATGATGTTATTGAAATACGAACGGAAAGATTTCTTAATGATCCATCTTATCCTACATTAGAAAATGACTTTATTGTTCCACAGAAAATTATAACAGATAATCATGTTTTCAAGTATGATGGTAAGATGATACAATGGAATTTTACTCTTATGAATTCATATAATATGCTCCTTGATACAAGTGTTGATGTATTTTTGGATGATGATTTATTGGACAGTTATGAAATTGTTGATGGTAAGTTTTCATTTGAGGAAGATTTTTCAAATTATAAGTCTGGATTACATGTAATTAAGTTAGTAATTAAAGCTACAGATACTACTGATGAAAATGTGCTTATGAAAAATTTCATATTAAATCCAAAGATAGATTTATCTGGTTTGAAATCAACATTAAGGGGAAAAAATAATATATATTTCCTTGCCAATGATTCTAATCATGAACTGTTGCAACATTATTTCTATGATTATGATTCTAGATTTAATTTACATGATTTTAAAGCATCACTTGATTCTAAACGTGCATTCTTCAATGGTAAAAATATGGAGTTTGGACAATTTATCATTCCTGATAAAAGTGTCTTGTTAAGGCATATGCTTCCGTTTGAAACGGGGGTAGTCTTAAGACATGTGGATAAATTGACAAATTATTATTATGATTTATCATCAGTATTACAAGAGGATGACTATTTGGCTAATGATACTAAAATTACTGATTATGGGGCATTGAAATGTGTTTATCTGATAATATCTAAATTATTTTCAAATAGGAATAATAATTATATTAAGGAAGAATTACAAAAAAGAATCTTCTTTAAAGAAGTGGATTATCCAGGTGATTTATTTAATGAAAATGGATGGTCTTATGAATTTGATGATGAATATGAAAACAATAAGCTTATTCCTGCAACAATATTTGAGTATTGCAATGAAGATGATATTAAACAATTGCCAATACCGCTGGAATTTATGCAATTTAATAAGACTAAATCATTATATTATAAAAATGAAAATCCAATAGAAGATAAAAAGGTTCTTATAATAACAGATAAGGCAATTAATCCTTTTATAAAAATATTTGTATCATTCTTTGGTGAGGTATTTTTCTATCATGATTACTGGTATTTTAATTATGATCTGATAGATTGGCTTAATCCGGATATTGTATTGGAAATCAGATCTGAAAGAACATTGGATAATGCATTGACAAATAGAATATCTGATGATATGAAAACAATAATCCCAATAACTGTTAAGATGGATAGCCTGGAAGTAAATGATAATATTCTTCATATTAAGGCATATTGTGAGGATTTGAGAAAGCTACCACTTAATGTATCATATAAGATTTTCATTGATGATGAAATGGTATGGGAAGATGTTTTACATGATGGATATCTTGAAGTTAATCATAGCATAAATCATTATGAGCTTGGCAGTCATGAATTAAAGATTAGAATAGATGAGGGTCATGATACAAAGGCTAAGTTAATTACACAAAATTTTGAGGTTAAATGATATTTTTACAAATTAGATGGGATTATAATACTATGTTAAAGAAAGGTCGTAGAAGAGAAGATGTTTTTAATGATCTTCAAAAATTTAAAAAGATGGACATGTCCTACAGTTCAGGTAGAATATTAGGTTCTATGTGCACGGATCCTGATAGTGTCGGACTTGAAGCGTATAAGATGTTTATCGATACTAACTTGGGGGATTCCGGTCATTTTAAGGGCACTGCCACTATGGAGGCGGAGGTAATAAGTAGTCTTGGCAGATTATTGCACCTGGATAAGGCTTATGGACACATTGTAACTGGTGGAACAGAGGCTAATCTTATGGCCATGACTGTTGCAAAGTACCTGTTTGAAGAGCAACATGATACCATGCCGGAATTAATTCTTCCAAAAAGTGCTCATTTTTCCTTTAAAAAGATTTGTTCAATGTTATCAGTTAAGCCAGTTTATGTTGACCTTGACTGTGATTATCGGATGGATGTTTCACAACTGGAGGGCTTAATTACAGAAAATACTATGGCCATTGTTGCAATAGCGGGTTCTACTGAACTGGGATTGGTTGATAAAATAGATGAAATATCAGAAATTGCATTTTCAAATGATATATATCTACATGTAGATGCTGCACTTGGTGGATTTATCATACCCTTCCTAAATAATGAAAATAATAATAAATATAATATAGACTTTGGATGTAAAGGTGTAACTTCCATGACCATAGATCCACATAAAATGGGACTTGCACCAGTACCATCGGGGGGGATAATATTTAGGCATAGGCATCACCTTGAAAAACTATCAGTAAAAACACCCTACCTTACAAAAGACAAGCAAACAACAATAGTAGGAACGCGTACCGGAGCATCAACAGCAGCAACATGGACATTACTAAACTACTATGGAATAGAAGGATATCAAAAAATAGTAAATGATGTATTAAAACTTACCAAGTATACATATAATAAATTACAGAAAAATCAACAGATAAAATTGGTATGTAAACCAGAATTAAATATAATATCGTTTACAATTGATGATATGGATGTTGATATAATAAAAAATAAATTAACTAAAATGGGTTGGAGTCTGTCAATTGCCGAATATCCACATGCAATTAGACTTGTAATTATGCCACATGTAAAAAAGGAACATATTGATCTATTCATAAATGATTTAAATCAATCACTACAGGAATATTAAAAAAATAGGATTTTTAAGAATAAGAATAATAAAATCTTATCCTCCATAAATTACTTTTATTACTTCAACTTCATCATTATCATTTACAACTTCATCTTCAGTAACGGTAATGCCATTTATTTTAACAACAACAGTTTCAATAGGTATGTCCTCTCTTTTAAGAATGTCCTCTACCTTAAGATTTTCCTCATAATCCATTTCTTTTATATCTTTCTTATTAATAAACTTAATTGTCATCTTCATCAACTCTTCTAATTTTTTCATGAATTTTATCCAGGAATTTACATGATTTACATAGTTCGTCTGATGATGGTTCACCACAACGACTACATGTACCATTAGGCAATCCAGTCTGTTTTTTCATATAATCCTTCTTAAGGACAGGTTTGATTTTTTCAAATCCATTCAATGTTGAATACATTATAGTTGGATGTTTAAGTGTGGCCTGGCGTATAAAGTCACCAACTTCCATACGGAATGATTCATGTGCATATGGACATCCATCAAAATGAACTTCATATCCACATTCAAGAACATACAATCCTATCTCCTTTTCAGGAATTTCACGAAGAGGCTTTATCTTAGGAGTAAAACGTTCATCCCGTGCTTCTGTAATATAACCTATTCTTACCATATTGTTGATGTTGCCTTCAAGATAATTCATCAAGATGCTCTGTGTCTCATCATCCAGGTTATGGCCGGTTGCAATCTTTGTCGCATTATATTCACGTGCTGTCTGATTAAACACATGTCTTCTGAATACTCCACAATATGTACATGCATGCTGTGGATGTTCCTCTTTGCTTTCAGCCATCATTATCTTATCAAGTGTAAAATCAAACGTATCCTTAAATGATACTATATGATGTTCAACACCCAACTTTTGAGCAACATCCTTGGCTATACGTACACCTTCCTCACGGTAGCCTGCAATACCTTCATCTATGGTAACAGCCACAAGATCAATCATATGCTTTTCTTTTAAGATATTTAAGATATTAAGTAAGGCCACACTATCCTTTCCACCAGATAATCCTACCAATACCTTATCTCCCTTGTTGATTAGTTTCTGTTTCTTGACTGTTCTAAGTACCTTTTTTTCTATTGATTCCTTAAAGCAGTTGCTGCACAATCTTTGACCATTATATTTTCTATGTATGACTACATGTTCATATCCACATTGGGTACATGTTGTATCTGTCAAATTAATAACTCCCTATTTTATATTCTTCATTTTTCTATAGTTTCTTCTTATATTAAAATATTGGAAAATCTTGAATATATTTTTTATTAAGTTTTAATGCAATTTCTGCTTTTTCAAGTTCCATTCCAAGATAAGCGGCATGTTCCATTCGGCTAATCATATCTCTTCTTAATATCTCCTCATATATTGCACGTGCATTTGTTGAGGTTATTACACTGTTTTTAACATAATCCCTATAATATATGGCTTTTATGAGGTTGTCCTCTACTATTATCTTAAAGCTCCCCTTGGTATCTGGAATGAATTTACCATCAGCTACTGCTTCAATATGCTTCAGATTATTTGTATCTATGGATACATCATCTTTTTTATATGCATCCTTTAGCTGTATAAGATTTATTCCCACATTCTTGGGAATGGATTTTCTCATCTTTGCAATAAACATCATATTGGATGCAGTCTTCAATTCATTAATACTGTTTTTTGTCTTGAGACTTGCCTCTGGCGTGAACAATATTGAAACACCTAATTCTGAAGCAATACCACTAAGTACTGCATTGACTCCATTACTATCAGCATCAAGCAGTTCCGATACATTTCCAACGCCAAAAAATAATTGTTTTGTAGGGTTGCGTTTTCTATATAATTGATATGATATTATTGCATCGGTTAATGATGGTGAGTTGATTGGATCAAGCAGCAAATCGGATATTGTTGTAATGTCCTTGCATTTTTCATCAAGACTTTCAAGCATTTCCACTTTTTCTGTTGGTGTATGGGGTATGATATTTCTTGAATAATCTGTTGGGATGATTACTGCGGTGGCATCATGGTCTTTAATGTCACTTATAACCTTCTCATAATTTCCATGGTCTAAGCTTAAGACCATATCTGCTCCAGCATTAAGGCCATTTTTTATCTCAGATGCATTTAATGTATCAATGCTTACTGTTGTATCAAAGTTGTCCTTGACTAATTTAATCATGTCATATGCCTTTTTAGGATTTTCTTCACCTACATTCATCCCAATATCTATCATATCTGCCCCTGATGAAAGATAATATTCAACCCTTTCAAGCAGTTGTTCATCATTGTACTGGCTTGCATTTGCTATTTCACCCAGGATGCGCATAGGAAAATCTTGTCCTACAGGGCAGTTGTTAATTAGGATATTCTCCTTTTTCTTCAGCAAATCTTCAACTTTTTTATTATCCCTATTATAATTATTAATTAAATTCATGGCTTCTTGGTATTGTTGGTCTCGAATTAGTATGTCTGCTGCCTTGGTGGTGGATAGTTGCATTTTATCTAATATGTCCAGGGTAAGGGTTATGTCTGCTGCATTGCTTGGACCTTTATATGATGGGATGTTCAGTTCCTTTTCGATTTCTTTGGTGTCTTGTTTTATTAGTCCTGGTGTTATTATCATGTCAATATTATCTATGGGGGTTGTTTTGTCTTTATTAATTGATTTCAGTATATTTTTTTGTTTAAGGTGGTATGTTATTAGTTTTGGTGTTATGAATGCTGCTATGGGCATAGGTATTACTTTAAGGTATAATTCATGTTTTTTATATTGACGGATGTTATTAGTTATAATATTTGCAGCCATTTGACCTGTAATAATTAATATTTTCATGATATCCCTATTTCCAGATATTAATTCTTAATATAATATAAATTTAATCATATAAATAAATATAATCAATTTTAAATATAATAAAAAACATAATGATTTAACATGATTAATTATAGTCTAGATTTTTGAATTCATAATTCATTAATATAATCTATGATATAACTATTTTTATTCACATAATAACATATAAAGATTGAGTGGGAGGAATAATATTCTATGATTGAAATACGATTTCATGGACGTGGAGGTCAGGGAGCTGTAACAGCAGCTGAAATTCTGGCTAAAGCAGTGTTTGAAGAAGGAAAGTATTCTCAAGCATTTCCATCATTTGGTGTAGAAAGAAGGGGAGCACCAGTAACAGCATTTGCAAGAATATCTGATAATCCAATCAGAAGAAGATATCAAATATATGAACCAAAATATGTAGTGGTTTTAGATGAAACATTAGCAGATGTAGTTAACTTAACATCAGGATTAAAAGATGATGGTTCAGTACTGGTAAATACTGAAAGAACAACAATACCATCATTAGAGGAAAAAAATATAGAAACATATACAGTAGATGCAACACAAGTAGCATTGGATACTATTGGAAGAAATATAGTAAATACAATAATGTTAGGATTTTTATCTGCTAAGACAGGTGTAGTATCAATTGATTCCTTACTAAAAATTATTGACGATACCTTCCCTGCAAAAATAGCAAAATCAAACAAAGAAGCTACTGAAGCTGTTTACAACGCATGTGTTGAACAAAAATAAGTTAAAGGTGGATAAGATGTCAATAGGAGCGGTTGTAAAAGAACCTGGAAGTTCCAGGAATAATAAAACAGGAAGTTGGAGAACATTCAAACCTGTAAAAAGTGATAAATGTATTCAATGTGGAATCTGTTACTACTTCTGTCCTGAAGGATGTATCAGCACAGACATTGAAATAGACTATGATTATTGTAAAGGGTGTGGAATTTGTGCAGAAGAATGCCCAGTAAAAGCAATATCTATGGAGAGATAATATGGTTGTTAAAGTTATATCATCAGCAGAAGCTATAGCTGAAGCTGCAAAACGTGCAAGACCAGATGTAATTCCAGTATATCCAATTACACCTCAGACTAAGATTTCTGAAAAATTGGCTGATTATGTTGCTGACGGTGAATTAGATGCACATTATATTAAAGTAGAATCAGAACACAGTGCAATGAGTGCAGCAATAGGTGCATCAGGTGCAGGAGTAAGAGTTTTCACAGCTACTTCAAGTCAAGGTTTAGCATACATGCATGAACCTGTATTTGCAGCAGCTGGTATGAGAGTTCCAATAGTAATGGCAGATGCAAACCGTGCATTATCTTCTCCAATTAACATATGGAACGATCAACAAGATTCACTGGCAGAAAGAGATGCTGGATGGATACAAATCTATGCTGAAACAGGACAGGAAGCATTTGATACTACAATCCAAGCATTCAAAATAGCAGAAAATAAAAATGTGTTATTGCCGGTAATGGTATGTGTAGATGGATTTATCCTAACACACACAGTTGATCCTGTAGAATTGATAGATCAAGAAGATATCGATGAATTCTTACCACCATATGAGCCTGAACATTCATACCTTGATCCAGAAGACCCAATGAGTTTAGGAACATTGGCTGATCCAGATCATTATATGGAAATAAGACATGATATTGAAGTAGCATTAGAAAATGCAAAAGATGTCATTACAGAAGTGGGTCAGGAATTTGGTGAAAAATTCGGAAGAAGTTATGGATTAGTAGAAGAGTACAAAACCGAAGATGCTGAAATCATATTGATGGCTATGGGTTCAATCTGTGACACTATCAAAGATGTTATCGACCAACAAAGAGAAGCAGGCGTAAAAGTAGGATTACTCAGAGTAAGAGTATACAGACCATTCCCTAAAGAAGCAATTAAAGCCGCAGTCGGTGATGCAACACTCGCAGTACTTGATAAGGACATATCCTTCTCTGCTGGTGGAGCATTATATCTTGATACAAAATCAGCTGTAGATAATCCAACATACAATTATATTGTAGGTTTAGGTGGTAGGGATATAACACCTTCACATATTGAAGAAATCATCGAAAAAACTAAAAATCCAGAAAAAGATGTAGAATGGATTGGATTAAAGGAGTAAGATATTATGATAGATATTGATCCAAAAGAATATTTAGCACCAGGACACAGAGCATGTGCTGGTTGTGGTGCAACTATCGCTGTAAGATTAGCACTCAAAGCACTTGGTCCAAATACAGTAGCGGTTTCTGCAACAGGATGTCTTGAAGTAGTTACTTCACCATATCCAGAAACATCCTGGGAAATACCATGGATACATGTGGCTTTTGAAAATGCATCAGCAGTAGCAAGTGGAGTAGAAGAAGCTCTTAAGGCAAAAGGTAAAACAGATACCAACATCATAGTTATTGGTGGGGACGGTGGAACAACCGATATAGGTATTCAGTCATTATCCGGTGCAATGGAAAGAGGACAAAATATTATTTACATGTGTTATGATAACGAAGCATACATGAACACAGGTATTCAGAGAAGTAGTTCAACACCATTTGGTGCAAGTACCACTACTTCTCCTGCAGGAAAAAATAGTTTTGGTGAAAACAGATTTAAAAAGGATATGGCAACCATCATGGCAGGACATGGAATTCCATATGTTGCAACAGCATGTGTATCAGAACCACAGGATTTAATGAATAAAGTTAAAAAGGCAGCAGAAGCAAAAGGTCCTGCATACATACATGTATTACAACCATGTGCAACAGGATGGGGATATGACCCTTCCAAAACAATCAAACTTGGTAAATTAGCAGTAGATTCAAAAGCTTGGGTTTTATATGAAATTGATAATGGTAGGATAAACGTAACTAAGAAAATTACAAATCCAGTTCCTGTTAAAGATTACCTAAGTATGCAAAAACGTTTCAAACACCTAACTGAGGATAAGATTGAAATTATTCAGAAACATGCTGAAGAAAAATATAATCAGTTAATTGCATTATCTGAATAAAGATATTATAGTATCTTATTCCTCTTTCTGTTTTCTTTTTTTAATTAATAAATTTTAAAATCATTTTCTTCTTAAGTATATTCATTTTTTAATTAGGCTCATATTGTGTGTGTGATGCTTTAATATTTTCATTGAAGTTAATGTTATAATTTTTTTATACTAGTTTTTACATATTTTATTATAATTAATTTTAGGATTGTTGATTTATGATAACTCAAAAACAAGTAGCAGACACAGTATGTAAATTATACAAGGAAGCTGTAATTAAATTACCAAGTGATGTAAAAAGTGCATTAAAAAATGCATATGAAATTGAAGAAAATGATATTGCTAAGTTAAATATCAAATCTATCTTAGATAATATACACTTAGCAGAAGAAAATAATATTCCAATGTGTCAGGACACTGGACTTCCAATAGTATTTGTAAAACTTGGACAGGTACAAGTAGAAAATCTACAACAGGCAATAATTGACGGGGTAAAAAAAGCAACAGTTGAAGTCCCCCTAAGAACAAATGTCGTAGATCCACTTACAAGAGTAAACACAGGAAACAATATAGGAAAGGACATACCACAAATAAATGTCGAGTTGTCTCAAAAAGAAGAGCTTGAAATAACAGTATTTCCAAAAGGATTCGGATCAGAAAACAATAATAAACTAGCAATGCTACTGCCTGGTGAAGGAATAAATGGAATAAAGGAATTCTTTAAGGAATCTGTCCTATCAGCTGGAGGAAAACCATGTCCACCAACACGTATAGGTGTAGGGATTGGAGGATCCTCTGACATGGCATTAAAACTTGCAAAAAAAGCATTATTACGTCCGGTAGATGACTATAATAAAGATGAAAGACTCAATAAACTAGAAAAAGAACTGTTGGATATAGCAAATGATACTGGTATAGGACCAATGGGGCTTGGTGGGAAAACAACAACCCTTGATGTGAAAGTCGAACTAGCAGATACCCATACGGCAGGGTTACCTGTTGGAATATGCGTCCAATGTTGGGCAGCAAGATATGCAACCGCAATCCTAAAAGATGAATAAATTAAAAATATTATTCATCCCAAACATCTATTTTTCAATTCAATACCGGAAACTATTGCTAAGATTTGATTGATTTTCAATATAAAACTGGGTGGTAGCCTCGGTAATCTCGATAGAAATATCACCAATACGTTCAAATGACTTAACCACTCTGAACAACACAAGATAATATGTTGAATTTTTCTTATTAATATCATCCTTGGCCATTTGAGAAGATATTTTCTTAGTAGCCAGCTTTTGCAGATTAGTAAGTTCACGTTCATAACGTTCCATTTTCTCCTTAATATTCTCGTCAAGCTTCAAAGTACTTTTAACAGCCTTCTGAAACATTGTGTTGGACATTTCATACATTTCCTCTAAAACATCAATTACAGGTTCCTTAACATCCTTGTTCTCTTCAATGACAAACTTGGGAATATGACATATATGATCACCAATACGTTCCATATCATATGCAATCTCATTGAACATCAATGTATTGTTAAATTCAAAATAAGGATCAAGGGAGATAACAGTATCAGTTGATGACTTAATCTTATTATACATATGGTTAGTATTCAAATCTTCATCCAATGCTTTTTGGGCTAAATCCACATCATTGTTTTTCAATGCTTCAAAAGACCATGCAAACTGTTTGGAAATTTGTTCTCCCATATCCTTAATCATCTGCTTAATAAAGTATTCTCCAGAATATTCAGGAACGGAATTTTTAGTCTCATAGATTTCACTCATTTCATTAAACTTCTTCAAGTCAACAACATATGCCTTCTTAATAACTTCATCATCAATCAAAGGCTTAAGTAACTTCGTAACATAACGACGGCTAATGTTTAATTTATCAGCAATTTCATCCTGAGTAGATGGCGCTTCATAAAGAATTATATCTAAAATCTCTTTCAATGTATTATTTTTTAAATTCTTAGTCATAAGAAAAACTCACTACTAATAATCGTTAATATATTATGTGA
Organism: Methanosphaera stadtmanae; assembly: GCA_015062825.1. GTDB lineage: Archaea > Methanobacteriota > Methanobacteria > Methanobacteriales > Methanobacteriaceae > Methanosphaera > Methanosphaera stadtmanae_A. The sequence continues at coordinate 2,748 of SUTR01000029.1, read as the reverse complement.
TATTTATTTAAATTATAATTAAAATAAGTTATGTAAACATTTAATAAAGTATAACATAACATGTATAAAACATTAAAAAATGTTTATAAGAAAAAGCATAGATAAAATAATATAATTAATAAGCTAATTGAAGGAAAAGAAAATATGTTTACAGAAAATATATACAAGGATGATATGCCGGTTCATTTATTATCAAAGATAATGCAGGCACGAAAAATGTTCAAAGACAAAGGTATTACAAAGTCAGGATATAATCATTTTCAAAATTTTGCTTATTATGAATTAAAGGATATCATACCAGAAGCAATAGAAATCTGTATAGAATTAAAAATAGCAACATTATTTACATATGAAAATAATTATTATAAACTTAAGGTATATGACCTGGAAAATAAGGAACAAACGGAATTCTGCATGCCTGGACGAGAATATAATAATGATGGAAATATAAACAATCAACTCCAAAATCTGGGAAAAATTCAAACATATATAAGACGCTATTTGTACATGCAATTTTTAGACATTACCGAAAATGATGTAGTCGATGCAAGTAAACCAAAAACAGACAAACACAATAAACTTAAACATCCTATTAGGTAGGTGAGATTATGAGCGTTGAAGAAGTATGTGCAGGAAAACTAGTGGATAGAAAATCAAAGTTCTTTGCACACTTATACAAGATAGAAAATATGGATAGTGATGTAGAAGCTGTCCGAAAAATACATAATAAAAAATATAAAAAGGCAGCACATCATTGCTATGCCGTATTGCTACATGATGAGGAAGACCAACGTAATGATGGAGAAGTCGGATCTCCCGGCAGGGTACTCCTGGAATTGCTGCAGGAATATAAACTTGATGGATACATGATAATGGTATCAAGAATATTTGGCGGCATAAAACTTGGACAGGGCGGAGTCGCACGTGCCTTTAGAAATAGTGGAAGAGGAGTCATTAAAGCATACATAGAAAATAATTAGAAGGAGAATGATTACTCATCATAATAATAGTAATCATCATCTTCATAATTTGAATTATTATAAGAATAATTATCATGATTTTGATAATTATCGTAATTTCTATTTTTATAATTATTGTTCGTATTAAAATTATTAGATCTATACCTTTGTTTATTATTCTCTTCAAGTTCATCAGGTACAGTAAGTACAGTATATAATATTGCCAGGATAATTGCAATATTCACATATTCTTTTACAGAACTGAATAGTGCATATATCATTGATGCATGAGTATTTACATCAGCATATCCAATGACCAATTCTATAATACCAACGATTATAAGAATTATTCCATGGCCTGTACCAAGACTTCTTGAAATTAATGGATATAAACCCATAATAATCAATGCAAATCCTATTGTTCTGAATAAATGCCAGTTGGTTATTGATTCTAGGTTTAAAAATATATCATATGGGATGATATGTATAGCACCTAAGAAGTGTATTAATTCAATAATTAAAATAATTACCAATGGAAATAGGAATAACACTTTTGTTGTAATAAATGATTTATCTGATGTTTTCCTTTTAGTTCTAACAGGATAATCATGATTATATTTTCTATAGTCATTATTTTTATTTCTTCTTGGAAGATTTATATTATCTTGTTCCATTTCAGTAATAAATGGGTCTTTAAGGTACTTTTTAATCAATTCAGCTAAGAATGATGTTACAACAGCACCTATGATAGTTCCACTTATTCCCATAAATGATGTTAATACTGCTACAACACCAGATATTAACGCAACAAGGATAACATCAGTCATTTTAGCACTTGACATAATATCACTTGTCCTATAAATAATTTCTATTTATTTTCTTTTATGAATATGAATATATATTTTACTAAGATTATATACTTTTTTAATATTGATGTATATAATGTATTAGAATAAATTTTGTAAATAATTGGTTTGTAAGATTTTTCATTATCCATTCTTAAATTGATCGATAATTTCAGCATTTTTTTTGAAATGTATTCATGCTATTTCATTATATTTTAAACCGAACAGGGCTGCTAAAAAAATAGCATACTCTCTTTTATAGATTATATAAGTAAAAGTCAACTTTTTTTTTGATTTAATAGTTATTCTATCTAATTTTTAACAGTTGATTGTTTAGAACTCTTATTTTGTGGAAGTAATACTTAATTAACTAACTTATTAATAAAATAATATAGTATAATTCCAACAAAACAGTCAATATTTAATGTTTAATATAAAAATATCTAAAAATAGTTAATTAAAGCCTTAGGGGGGAATTGAACCCCCGGCCTATGCCTTACCAAGGCATCGCTATACCCCTAAGCCACTAAGGCAATTATGAATTAATAATAAATAGTGCAGGAGATGGGATTCGAACCCACGTAGGCCTATGCCAGAGGATCTTAAGTCCACCCCCTTTGGCCAGCTCGGGCACCCCTGCAAATGAAAATAGATGTTCTGTATGAGAACAATACTATATCTGATAAATGTAGTATTTATACTTTGTGGTTTTTTAGAAAAAAATTATTTTTCAAATTAAAATTCACAAAAAATCAAATTATTTTATTTTATAATTAAAGTTTTCTTGATAATTTTCTTCCAAGTGATTTGCATATTGTCTTTGTGCAATATTTTCTATTAATTTTGTTAAGAATGATTTGTTGACATTAGTATGTGCTACAACACATAACGGTGATGACCTGAACACAATGAATATAATGTTCATATGTTATGATGGTTGCATT
>SUTR01000028.1 GCA_015062825.1 Methanosphaera stadtmanae | reverse complement strand
TATAAAGTTCACTCTTGGAAATAATACAAAATAAGTATTTATTTCTACAAATCTTTTTTTTTGAATTATTAGTTTTACTAAATTTTAAAAATGAATATAATTAAATATATTAATATTACATTTCAGACAAAATATAATAAATTTTATCAATAGTGATTATATGTTAAGTATAGAAAGAACGATAGCACAAGAATTAAATATAAAATCATGGCAAGCAGAAGCTGCTATTTCTCTTATCAATGATGATAATACCATACCATTCATATCCAGATATAGAAAAGAAGCAACAGGTGGCTTAGATGATGATACATTAAGACAATTAAATGAAAGACTAAAATATCTAGTTAAGCTTGAAGACAGAAAAAGACAAATACTCAACAATATTGAAAAACAGGGAAAGTTAACAAAGGATCTTGAAGATGAAATTAACCAAGCAACAACTATGGTGGAATTAGAAGATTTATATCGTCCATATAAGGCTAAAAAACAAACAAGGGCATCAAAAGCAAGAGAAAAAGGACTTGAAAAGTTAGCATACACTATCTATGATCAGAATTTAGAACATTCAATAGACGAAGAAGCAAAATTATACTTAAATGATCAAGTTCAAACTATAGAAGAAGCAAAACAGGGAGCAAATGATATAATTGCAGATATAATATCTGATAAAGCATATTTCAGAAGATTCATAAGGGATATAACTATTAAAAAAGGAAAACTTATAATTGAAGCAAAAGATAAAGAAATATCCTCTGAATATGAAATGTATTATAATTATTCTGAAAACATATCTGACATTGTACAGCATAGGGTACTGGCAATAAACAGGGGAGAAAAAGAAGGAATATTAAAAGTTAAAATAGAAGCTCCTGAAAAAAATATCAAATTCTTCCTAGAAGATGAAGTATTAATAAATTACTCTGATAATCCAAATAAGTTAATTACAAACAAATACACTACAAACTTTATAAAAGAAGCGATTGATGACTCATACAAACGATTAATTGCACCTGCAATAGAAAGAGAAATAAGAAATATATTGACTGATGTGGCAGAAGACAAAAGTATGGTCGTATTTAAGAAAAACTTGGAACAATTACTAATGCAACCACCAATAACAAAACAAACGGTATTGGGATGGGATCCTGCTTTTAGAACTGGATGTAAATTAGCCGTTGTAGATCCAGCAGGTAATGTATTGGATACTGCAGTAGTTTATCCTACCGAACCACAAAAAAAGATAAATGAAACTATAACAACTGTACGTGAACTTATCAGAACATATGATGTTGATGTAATTGCATTGGGAAATGGAACAGCATCCCGTGAATCAGAACAGGTAATCTCTAAAATAATAGAAAATACCAATGTACAGTATGCTATTGTTAATGAAGCAGGAGCTTCTGTTTACTCTGCAAGTGAACTTGCAAGAGATGAATTTCCTGATTATGATGTAACTGAACGTGGAGCAATATCAATTGCAAGAAGATTACAGGATCCTCTTGCTGAACTAGTAAAAATAGACCCTAAATCAATTGGGGTAGGACAATATCAACATGACATGAATCAGAAAAAACTCTCACAATCACTAGATGGGATTGTAGAAAAAAGTGTAAACAATGTGGGCGTTGATTTAAACACAGCATCAGCTGCTCTAATGCAACATGTAGCAGGTATATCAAAGAGAATTGCAGATAATATTGTAAAATATAGACAAGAAAATGGTAACTTTGTAGATAGAAATCAGCTATTGAAAGTACCTGGAATCGGTGCAAAGACATTCCAACAATGTGCAGGATTTATGAGAATATACCAATCTAAAAATGTCCTAGACAGTACCTGTGTACATCCAGAATCTTATGATATTGTATATGCATTACTAACCATATATGGTTATGATTTAAGTGATGTGAGAAATGGTGGGGTAGAAATAAAAGTAGAAGATATTGAGAAAATATCAGAAGAATTGGGTATTGGACAATGGACTTTACAGGATATACTTGATGAACTTAAAAAACCAGGACGAGATCCAAGAGATGAACTACCAACTCCACAATTAAGAAAGGATGTGATGGATATAGAAGATCTTGAAGTGGATATGGTATTGGAAGGAGTAGTTCGTAATGTAGTTGACTTCGGAGCATTTGTAGATATAGGTGTACATCAAGATGGACTAGTACACATATCAGAACTTACTGAAAATAGATTTGTAAAGCATCCATTAGATATTGTTAGTATAGGTGATATTGTAGAAGTCAGAGTATTGGATGTGGATGTGGAAAGACAAAGAATAAGCTTAACTATGAGGGTATAATCTCAACATACCTATGTTGTTAGGCAACACTTTGAAATATTACTATACATATTAAAATTTATTAATCATTTTTATTGATGAAAAATGATTAATTCTCTTATTCTTTTTTTTTATTATGATTGTTTAATTTAAACATTTAATATTGAATACATTTATTTGTAATTTTTTAAAATCTTATTAGTACTATCTTAAAAAATCAATTAAAAAGATATATATACAATTTAATGTCATATATATAAACATCTATAGCATGGTAATTATTAATAATGATAAATCATGCTACATTTTTCAAAATTTTTTTCTTGAAAACAAAATACTTTTTGAGTTTGTTTTATGAAAGATTCATTTTGAAAAAATACATTTTAATGGAGAAATAATTATGAAAGATCTCACAGGATTATTTAATCCAAGAGGAGTGGCTGTAATAGGCGCATCAAACCAAAAAGGAAAATTAGGTTATATAGTTACTGATAACTTAAAAACATGTGGTTACCAAGGAGAAATATATCCAATCAATATCAAAGCAGAAGAGGATATTTTAGGATTAAAAGCATACAAGACTGTATTAGACATTGAAGGAGAATGTGATTTAGCAGTTATTGCAATACCTTCCAAATTTACTAATGCTTCTCTTGAAGAATGTGGACAAAAAGGAATTAAAAACGTAATTGTTTTAACAGCAGGATTTAAAGAAGTTGGAGGAGAAGGAGCTAAACTTGAAGAAGAGTTATCTGCTATAGCAGAAAAATACGATATGAATGTTCAAGGACCAAACTGTTTAGGAAGCTTAGATGTACATACTCCACTTAACGCATCATTTGCACAAATAATGCCAGAACCAGGAAACATCGCATTTGTATCACAAAGTGGTGCAATGACTGTAGCTATTATCGACTGGAGTGTTTCTGAAGGAATTGGATTCAGTAAAGTAGTTAGTCTAGGAAATAAAGCAAATGTATCAGAAATTGATGTAATAGAAGAACTTGCAGATGATGATAAAACAGATGTAATCTTAGGATACCTTGAAGGTATTAGTGAAGGTGAAAGATTCATTGAAGTAATGAAAGAAGTAACTAAGAAAAAACCAGTAATATTACTCAAATCTGGTTCTTCACAGGCAGGTGCAAAAGCAGTATCATCACACACAGGAGCTTTAGCAGGAAATGACTTTGCATTTGATGCAGCATTTGAAAACTGTGGAGTAATGAGAGCAAGATCCATGCAAGACCTATTTGACTTAGGAACTGCATTCGCAAAAACCGACCTTCCAAAAGGTAAAAACATAGCCGTAATTACTAATGCAGGTGGTGGAGGAGTACTAACAGCTGATAAAATTGAAGAAGAAGGTTTACAACTTGCAGAACTTACTGATGAAACCATGGCTAAACTCAGAGAAGTTATTCCAGATGAAGGAAGTGTACATAATCCTATAGATGTATTAGGTGATGCATCACCTGAAGCATATGAAAAAACATTGGAGATTGTACTTGCAGAAGACTACATAGACAGTGCAATTATCATGGCATGTCCAACAGCATCATACAAACCTAAAGAAGTAGGAGAAGCAATTGTTGATGCTAAAAATAAATTCAATAAACCTATCATGGTAGTTAACATGGGTGGACCTACATTTGTAGAAGAAAACTTAGTATTACGTGAACATGATATACCAACATTCATATTCCCAGAAACAGCAGTTGTAGCACTTAAAGGAATGGCCAAATTCTCAGAAATCAAAGAAAAATCACATAAATCAGCAATAGATAATCTTGAAGGAATAGATAAAGAAGAAGCTGCAAAAATCATAGAATCTGTAAAAGCAAGTGGAAAAGATGCACTCATTGGAAGTGAAGCATATCAAGTAGCAAAAGCATATGGTATCTCAGCAGCACCAATTGTTCTTGCAACAACAAAAGAAGAAGCAGGTCAAGCAGCAGAAGACATGCAATATCCAGTAGTACTTAAAATAGCATCCGATAAAATATTACACAAAACTGATATTGGTGGAGTGCAAGTAAATATCAACTCTAAAGAAGAAGTTGAAGAGAAATTTGAACAAATTATAGCAAGTGCTAAAGAAGCCCATCCTGATGTTGTGCCTGATGGAGTAGAAGTACAAAAAATGATGCCTAAAGGACAAGAAGTACTTGTCGGTATGTTACGTGATGCTCAATTTGGTCCAATTATCGGATTTGGAATGGGTGGAATCTATGTAAACCTAATTAATGATGTAAACTTTAAATTAGGTTATGGATTAACTGATGAAGCTATTGATGAACAAATCAAAAGTACAAAAGTAAGTAAATTACTTGAAGGTTATCGTGGAGATGCTCCATGTGACATAGAAGCAGTTAAAGATACACTTAAACGTGTTGCTAGATTAACACTTGATTTCCCAGAAATCACAGAGTTAGACATTAACCCTGTATTCTGTTATGAAGAAGGTTCTAGTGCATTAGATATAAAAATTAAATTATAACCTTCTTTTTTTTCTTTCTTAATCATTTTTTTTTTAAATTTTCATTTTCAAGTTATTCTAAAAGAATAAAAAGTATATTAAACGCTTCTAATTTTATTTCTTATATTGAATGTCTGAGAAATTCATAATAAGATATTCTTTTTCGATAATAAGTTAAAATAGGAATTTTCAGAATATAATTAAATACTATAAAAAACATAATAATTATAAGTTTTAAAATTATAGAAAGCTAATTATTTCAATATTAAAAGAAGAAAAGATGATAACTGAATTTTAACAGAGTTATATCATCATATATTAAATATTTATATTTTAATAATTTTCATGTTCTAATGGAAAAATAATAATTATTTAAAGGAGAGATAATTTTGACATCTAAACTTAGGAATATAATAGCATTATACATGGCCAAATTTGTGATGTTTGGATTAAAACTCTTTAAAAGAAATGGAACATCATTTCCGGGTAAAGTTGCATTATTTATTGATAATTCATTTCTTGATGTTGTAAATGAAAAATGTAATCGTATTATATTAATCACGGGAACAAATGGTAAAACTACAACAAATAATTTAATTAATCATATCTTAAAAGGTAATGTGATTTTATCAAATCTTAAAGGAGCTAATATGATTAATGGATTATGTTCATCTTATGTCAAAAATACATTGGATTCATATGATTATGGAATATTTGAAGTAGATGAGGGTTCATTAGATCATGTAGGAAAATATTTGGAAGCAGATTATTTAATAGTAACAAACTTCTTCAGAGATCAGCTTGACAGGTATGGTGAGATTGAAAGATTAATTGATGAGGTATATGAAGATATCAAAGCATTGCCCAATTGTAATTTGATAATTAATTGTGATGATCCATATGTTAATCAATTCAAAAATAAACTGGATAATTCAATTGTAACATTTGGATTGGATGTGGAGTCTAATAAAATATTAGAAACTAATCTTTTATTAAATAAATGTCCTATATGTTCAAATAAGATTGTATATAATAAACATACCTATGGACATTTAGGTGATTATTGCTGTGAAGTTTGTGGATTTAATAATAAACAAAAGGATTTCATGGTAAAAGATGTAAAGGAATTATCTAATTCTCAATTAATTACTATAACTGATAATAATAATAATGAATATGAAATCAATTATCCTTATATTGGATTATATAATGCATATAATGTATGCGGAGTATTTGCATTAACACAGGAATTAGGATTAGATAGCAAGAATGTTATTAATTCCATACAAAATTTTTCATTTTCATTAGGTCGTATGGAAGATTTCAATTATAAAAATAGGATAATAAAGGTTATTTTAACTAAAAATCCTATAGGTCTAAGTCAGGTAACTAGAATAATTTCCCACGACACTCGAAAGAAGTCAATATTACATATCTTAAATGATAATATGGCTGATGGACGTGATGTCTCTTGGATTTGGGATGCAAATACGTTGTGTACTAATGATGAGACCATAAATAAATATTATTGTAGCGGGAGAAGATCAGAAGATATTGCATTAAAAAAGAAATATGATAATGTAGAAATCAATAAGATTCATATAATAAATGATATGTATAAAGCAATAGATGAAGCCATAGAAGATGATGTAGAAATAGTTTATGTATTACCAACATATACTGCAATATTTGAAACAAGGGATTATATAGATAAAGTAGTAAATAAATGAGGTTTGTTTATGCAATTGAATATTATACATTTATATCCTGATTTACTAAATTTATATGGTGATACGGGAAATATCAAATGTTTACAAAAAAGAGCTGAGGATAGGGGTATTACTGTAAATACATATAATTTTTCAGATTCTGAAAATGATATAGATTTATCAGATGGTGATTTATTTTTTATGGGTGGTGGATCTGATAAATCACAACAAATAGTATATGAAGATTTTCTTAAATATAAAAAAACATTTCAGGAATTAATAGAGCAAAATAAGGTCGTATTTGCTGTTTGTGGTGGCTATCAATTATTGGGGGAAAAATATATTGATAAATTTGGAAATCAGTTACCCGGACTTAATATTTTGGATTATACTAGCAAATCAAGTACTGGTAAACGATTGATAGGAAATATTATCATTAAAACTTCATTGGATATTACTCCAAAAACTATTGTTGGATTTGAAAATCATGGTGGAAGAACATATAGTAATCATGATTGTTTGGGTGATGTAATTAAAGGTTTTGGAAATAATGATACTGATAAAAAAGAGGGTCTGGTATATAAAAACTTTATTGGAACATATTTGCATGGACCGGTACTTCCAAAAAATCCTCATCTGGCTGATTATCTAATCTTAAAAGCACTACAAAATAAGTATTCTATTGATTCATTAGAAAAATTAGATGATTCAATTGAAATGAAAGCTCATGAAAAAATTATAAAATTATATGGATAAAAAAAAGAAATTAGTAAAATTTATTCTTTCAAATAAATTTTTATCCTTTCAACTATTTTTAAAAGATATTTCTTTAAAGGACCTGTTTTGTTTACAAAATGTTCTATAAATGCAACATCTTCTTCTTTAATTGCCTTGGTAAATACTACTATAACTATATATACTATTATTCCTATTATTCCTCCGATTATCATTCCAAGAATTGTCTTTGGAATTAAATACATTATTATTATCATAACAATTGTTGCAAAGAATAATTTTATCAAGTCTTTATATGGTGGATTTATTCCTGTTAATCTTACTAATTCATATAGTGTCATTACCATTAATACAAATGTTGCAAGTGTAGTTGATATTGCAGCTCCTGAAATATCAAATTTTGGAATTAATATATATCCTGTTATAGCATTGACAATTGCTCCAACTATCAATGCATACATTGGAAAAGTAGGTTTTCCTAATCCTTGACACATACTTGAAGCTATTAAATAAATAGAGAAGAAAAACATTCCTCCTACAAGTATCCATAATGCAGATGCTGCCGGAGCATATTCACCACCAAATAACAATATCATTAATGGTGTTGCATATATCATTATAAAAGCTGATATTGGAAGTGTTGTAGCTGCCGTATATCTATAGGATTGATGCATATACATTCGCATTAATTCTTTATCTTTTAGACTGTCTGCTTCACTTGTTGCTGGTAATATTGATGTTGATACTGAATTGGCAATTATCAATGGAATTCGTGCAATAGCACTAGCATTAGTGAAGAATCCTGCATAAAATGCTGGTAAAAACATTCCAATAAAGAATGTTCCTGTATCATATAGAAATATTTCTGCAATACCTGATATAACTACAGGTATGGAAAATTTCATTATAGTAACCATTATATTTAATTCTTCTTTAAATGTAATCTTTGTAAATTCATGACTAGTATAATAATTGTTCATATCCTTTCTGAAAAGGTAATATGTACCAAGAAGTGATGCTAAAAATCCAAGTGCTGTTCCAATAACTGCACCTGCTGCGTACCATCCAACAATTACTAGTGCTGATGCACATATGATGGTAAATATTTGTTCAATAAATTTACTAAAGAATATGCTGGTCATATCATAGAGACCTTGAAAAACTCCTCTAAATGAACCAACAAGAACACTAAATGGAATGATAATTGAAACTAATCTTAATGGTAACAAGGCTTCTGGTTTGTGCCACATGTCTATTGCAACAGGTTCAGCTATTAAAAACATAACTAATGCTGCAATTACCGACATGAATATCATCAGTTTAATACCCGTAACTATTGTTTGATGAACCATATCTTCATTATCTATTGCCTTGTATTGTGAAACATATTTAGCAATTGCCGGTGGTACTCCTCCTGATGCACCTATAATGAATATATTCTGAAATGGTAGGGTTAAACCAAGAATTCCATAACCTGTTGGAGATAATAATCTACTTAATATAAATCTATATATAAATCCGCCTAATCTTAGGATAATCGACCCTAAAATAATGATAATACTTCCAGCGGCAAGTTTAGATTTTTTATCTGTCAAATACCTGCCTCCTAATTAAATTTAAATATTATAGTTTTAATTTATTGAATTTTTGTTTTTGTCAATAAATTCTCATATTTAAATATTTCTGCTAGTTTATATTTTCTCTCTTTTAATATATATTATTTAAAAATTAATATTAATTATAAATATTTGGAAGGATAAATTATTATTATATTGATACATTAATAATAATTATCTTTTAGGGGAATAATCAATGACAGAATATAAGGATAAATTAGAAGAAAGAATGATAGAATTAACAGAAGCATTACAAAGGAAACTTATTGACCCTGATTATAGCTACAATGAAGTTAAAGCAGTAGATATGGTAATTAAATTTGAAATTTATCTAAATGATAATAGTGATGATGGCACTGTTGATGGATTATATCTCTACTTGGATGAAAATGGAGTAATAATTGATGCAGAATACTTTGTTAAAGATGATGATGAAGTAACTATCATGAGTTTTACTGATGATCAATTAGAAATTGTAATAGGATTATTCCGTAACGTATTTACTATTAATGTTGAATAGACGTATTTTCTTTAATTTATCTTTTTTTTAAAATAATAAACTTTTTTCTAATATCAAACTATTCTTTTTTTTAAATTTTAAATAATCAATTTATCATCCCTATTATATTATAATAACAAGATAATGGTGAAATAATGGTATTTGAACTAAATGAAATCAAAACAAGAGAAAAAGGATTATCTCTAATAAATCATAAAATAACTAATTATGGAATGAATAGTTTAATAGATTTAACAGGACTTGCTGGTGGATTTGATATAACATCAGAAGATATTACAATGTTGGAAACATATGCTGGACCTGCAGTATTTGATGAAAAGATACAACAACTGGGAAAAGAACATCTTGGTGGAGAAAAAATTTTGCCATTAAATCGTACGACAAGTGGAATAGCTGCGATGATAATAGCATTAGTTAAACCAGGTACTAAAATAGTACATTATCTTCCAGAAAAACCAGGACATCCTTCAATACCTAGAACAGCAGAACTTATAGGTGCAGAATATGTTGAATATTCAAATCTTGATGAATTTACAATAGATGACAATACATCACTAGTTGTAATAACAGGTACAACAATGGACTATGAAATCATAAGTATAGAAGATTTTGAATATGTAATCAATAAGGCCCATGAAAAAGATATAACAGTATTTGTTGATGATGCATCTGGAGCAAGACTACGAAGAGCAATATATGACCAGCCAACAGCTATTGATTTAGGAGCTGATTTATCTGTAACAAGTACTGATAAACTAATGGAAGGACCACGTGGAGGATTAATGGCCGGAAGTGCAAAACTTATCGATGAGATTAAATTGGTTGTTAATCAATATGGATGGGAAGCACAGGCTCCACTGGTTGCTGGTATGATTAAAGGACTCGAAAAATATTCACCTGAAAGAATTCAAGAAGCATTCAAACAAAAAGATGAATTATATAAAATGTTAATATCACAGGGAGTTGATGCAAGAAAAACACCTACTGGCTTTATGTTCAAAGAAGAAGATATAAAAAATGAACTAGAAAAGAGAGGTATGACAATAGACTTGCCTACAGATTTACTAGCAACAATATATTCAATGCTTCTTTTATCTATGTATAGTATAATTACAATACCTGCTGTAGGAATGCCAGGTGCTTCAAAAACTATACGTATTGACTGGTCAAGTAAAGATTCAAGTAAATTATCCATGGATGATTTAATATTTGCAATTATGGATACATTTGATCATGTAATAGAAGTAATACTTGAGGGAGAAATAGAAGAAACTTTATACTTAGAGGATTAATTTTAAATTAGTTTATTTATAATCTTCCTATAATTATTTTTTTTTTTAAAAAAAAAGGATGTTGATGGGGGGGATTATTGTTATTTTAATATTTTACATTCACCTGATGTAATTCTTTCAAGACTTCCATCATTTAGTTCTACAATTAATGCACCTTGAGTATCAATACCAACTGCATCAGCTTCCAATGCTTTACCATCTTTATATACTTTCACACGATTACCTGTTGTACTTGATAATCTTCTCCATTCAGATATGATATATTTGAAGTTTCCTTTTTTAAATTCATCATAAAACTCTTCAAATATTTTAAAGAATACTTTTAATATTTCTGTTCGTTTATATTCTTCATCTGTTTCTTCTTTAACAGTAGTTACTATGTCTTTAAGGTTATCTGGAATATCTTCATAATCTATGTTTAAGTCTATTCCAACACCAATAAGTATTGCTTTAATTTTATCAAAGTCTGTAACAGCTTCTGTTAATATTCCACAGATCTTTTTAGAACCCATCAAAATATCATTAGGCCATTTAATGCCTGCATCAAGATTGAATTTATCATGTAATGTTTTTGCTAATGCAACACCGGTCACAATTGTTAATTTTGATGCTTCATGAAGAGTGATTTCTGGTTTTAATATTATAGTCATATAGATACCACCTTCAGGAGAGGCCCAATCAGCTCTTTTACGACTTCTTCCTGCGGTCTGTTGTTCTGCAACAATAACAGTTCCTTCAGGTGCATCATCATCTACAAATTTTTTAGCAACATCATTTGTTGAAGTAACTTCCTTATAAATATGAAGATTATTTCCAATATACTTTGTTGATAAATCACGTTCTATTTCAAATTGTTCTAGAATATCCGGTGTATCAAATAATTTGTATCCTTTATCTTCGGTATGTCTAATGTCATAGCCAGCTTGAGTAAGCTTTTGAATGTTTTCACATAATTTTTCATGGGTAATATTTAATTTTTCAATTAATTCACTTTCAGTTACATATTCCTGTTCTATATGTTTTAAAATATGTTTTCTTATCATTTTTAGACCTGTTTAATTTTAATGAAGATCAATTTATAATTTCTTGATATTATTCTACAAGAACCTTAATAATATATTATATTATCTTTTAATTATAATTTATTATAAAATTCTTTTCTAATATATTTTATAATTGATTTTTTTGTTTTTATATAAAAAATTAACTATAATATTTTTTTCAAAAAAATGTATATTAAAAAATTAATATAAGATAAAATATAGATATATTAACATAATGTAAATTATTCTTAAACAATATGGGAGATTTAACAATGTTTGAAAAAGTTTTAATAGCAAACCGGGGAGAAATTGCTATAAGAGTTATGAGAGCATGTAAAGAGTTAGGTATTGATACAGTTGCAATATACTCTGATACTGACGAAAAAGCATTATTTACTAGGTATGCTGATGAAGCAGTACCTCTTGGCTCTTCAATACTTGCAGAATCATATCTCAACATAGATAAAATTATTAACATATCCAACGATTATGGTGTGGATGGAATACATCCAGGTTATGGTTTCTTATCCGAAAACTCTAAACTTGGAGAAGAATGTGCAAAAAATGATATAACATTAATTGGTCCACACAAAGATGCTATAGAAGCTATGGGAGATAAAATTACTTCAAAGCAATTAATGATTAAGATGGGCGTTCCTACAGTTCCTGGTGATAATGAAGGAATAACTGATATAGAATTTGCTAAAGAAAAAGCACGTGAAATAGGATTTCCAGTTATAATCAAATCCTCTGCGGGTGGTGGAGGAATTGGAATGAGAGTAGTTTATGAGGAGGATGAACTTGGTCGAGCAATAGAATCCACCCAAAATATTGCTCAATCCACATTTGGTGATGGAACAGTTTATATAGAAAAATTTATTGAAAGACCACGACATATTGAATTCCAGGTTTTAGCTGATAATTATGGAAATACAATACATGTCTGTGATAGGGAATGTTCCATTCAGAGAAGACATCAGAAATTAATTGAAGAAGCACCATCTCCTATTATGACTGAAGAGTTACGTGAAAGAATGGGTGCATCTGCTGTCAAAGCCGCTCAAGCTGTAAATTATAATAGTGCAGGTACAGTTGAATTCATGTATTCTAATGGTGAATATTATTTCTTGGAAATGAATACAAGAATTCAGGTTGAACATCCAATAACTGAGGTAATTACAGGTATAGACTTAGTTAAAGAACAAATAAAAATAGCTGCAGGTGAAGAATTATCCATTAAACAGGAAGATATTAAAGTGCAGGGTCACGCAATTGAATGTCGTATTAACGCTGAAGATCCATTAAATGACTTTGTTCCAACACCTGGTAAAATTAAGGGATATCGTTCACCTGGTGGTATTGGTGTAAGAATGGATAGTGGAGTATATAATGGTTATACTATTCCATCAATATATGATTCCATGATTTCAAAACTTATTACCTGGGGTAATGATCGTGATGAAGCAATTTGTAGAATGCAAAGAGCATTATCTGAGTTTATTATTGTAGGAATTCCTACAACGATTCCATTCCATAAAGCACTGATGAAAAATGAAAATTTCCAAAAAGCAAAATTACACACGGGATTCATTGAAGAAAATAAACTTGATTTACAATTAGAAATTGAGAAGGTTGTTGAACAAGATAAGGAATATCAAAAAACGATGGGTGCTGCATTTTTATCACCTAAAAAAGTTGCAGCTATTTCTGCTGGTGTAAATGCTTACATGAACAGTGTTATTAAAAACAAAGATAAATAGATAGTTTATTATTGTTAATTATCTCATATATCTTTTATTTTTTTTCAATTTTTGTCATTAATATTATTTTTATAAAATTGATTCTAGAAATATTATTTTATATGCATATGTTAAACTAGTATTTATATTTTTCATTATATGAAAAAAAATATCTACTGAAAATTTATGCTAGAGTATTCTAGATTTATCTACAAAATGTCTTTTTTTAATGCCTTATAATAGGTAAGTATATATATTGTTGTAAAGTAATATATAATATAGTATTCCAATTCATAACTTCTTCCTAAAACTTTAATATGTTTTGGTACATACTTTTAACTATGGAGCAATTATCAATATTTTTGCCTAATAGTTATTTGGCAGAATCAAAAGATTCAAAAGTAAGAACATATAAAGTTGGATTAATTGGAAGATATGCTGCTTTATATAGAGCAGACAACATTGTTATTTACAATGATAATTCAGAGGGTGGCTCTCATGAAGATGCCTTATATATGAAGACTATTCTTGAGTATATGAATACACCCCAATATTTGCGAAAGCAGGTATTTCCTATTTCAAAGGAACTGAAAAATGTAGGAATACTTCCACCACTTAGGACACCACATCATCCTTTAAGTGATCAAGAAATTAAAATTGGTGACTTTAGACAAGGATTGACAAAAAAACGTGTCAGAAAAGGCACTATGGTCGATATTGGTGTAGACCGTCTTGCATTATGTAAAGAAAAACTAAGTGTAAATAAAGTACTGAGTTTTCGTATAGTAAAATTTGGTAAAGAAATTTTAATTGAACCCGATAGACCGAATGATCTTTATTGGGGATATGAAACATTAACTAGTGACAGTAACCTCTCTAACAGCATCACTATGATGAAATCTAAACCAGATTTGGTTATAGGTACATCAAAATATGCTCCTAATATTACTTCTATTTTCAATGAGGTTCAATCCAGTATCAACGAAGCTAAACATGTTGCTATTTTATTTGGTGGTCCATATTCTGGAATAAACACCATGATAAATGAACATAAATTAGATTTTGTCTTAAATACTGTATGTAGACAGGGTACTGAAACAGTTAGGACAGAAGAGGCATTAGTTAGTACTTTAGCAATAATTAATGCTATGAGAGAATGAATGTATTTTATTTTTGTGAATGTAAATAACACAATTAATATAATTTTGTAAACTAAACAAGGAGAAAACAACATGACTAGACATCACCAACCAAGAAAAGGATCTGTTGCTTTCAGTCCTCGTAAAAGAGTGGCACGAGAAACACCACGTGTAAGTACTTGGCCAGAAGTAGAGGAAACTGGAATACTCGGATTCGCAGGATACAAGGTGGGTATGACCCACGTGACGGCTCTGGATTCTAGAAAAGGTTCTCCAACAGAAAACATGGAACTATCAGTTCCAGTTACAATATTAGAGGCACCACCTTTAGTAGTGTTGGGAATTAGAGCTTACACAAAAACAACATACGGATTAAAAACATTAACCGATGTACTCGCAAATGATAATTTAGATGATGAATTATCAAGAAAAATATCAATTCCTAAATTTGAAGAAATTGAACCAAAACTAGAAAACTTAAGAAATAGAATTGATGAAATTGATGAAATAAGAGTTCTAGTTCACACTAAACCAAAACTTACCAGTGTGCCTAAGAAAAAACCGGAAGTACTTGAATTCGGAGTAGGTGGAAAATCTGTAGAAGATAAACTCGAATATGCAATAAGTGTTCTCGGACAAGAAATTACACCAAAAGATGTATTTGAAGACGGAGAATTCACTGATGCAATTGCTACCACCAAAGGTAAAGGAGTTCAAGGACCTGTAAAAAGATTCGGTGTAAGAATTCAATATGGTAAAGCAGCACGTAGTGGAATAGAAAGACACGTTGGTTCTATCGGACCATGGACTCCAAACAGAACAATGTGGACAGTAGCTATGGCTGGTCAAATGGGTTACCATAAAAGAACAGAATATAATAAAAAACTCCTAAAATTAGGAGATGCATCTGAGGTTGACTTAGTAAACCCAGATGGTGGATTTGTAAAATATGGATTCGTTAAAAACAATTACATAATCGTTAAAGGTTCATTACCAGGACCATCCAAACGTTTAGTTGTTTTAAGAAAAGGAGTAAGAAACGCAAGTAAAGATTCAACAGCTCCAGAAATATCTTACATAAGCACAACTTCAAAACAGGGAGTCTAAATATAGAGAGTGATTAAAATGGCAAAAGTTAACGTTTATTCATTAAAAGGCGACGTCACTGGCGAAATTGAGCTCCCACAAATTTTTGAAGAAGAATACAGACCAGATGTAATTAAAAGAGCTGTAATTTCTATTCAAACAGCAAGAATTCAACCATGGGGATCAGACCCAATGGCTGGTAAAAGAACAACAGCAGAATCATTTGGTTCAGGTAGAGGAGCAGCAATGGTACCTCGTGTAAAAGGATCAAAACATCCAGCAGGATCAAAAGCAGCATTCATACCTCAAGCAATTGGAGGAAGAAAAGCTCATCCACCACGAGTAAACACAATATACCATGAAAAAATAAACAAAAAAGAAAGACTCTTAGCAATTAGATCTGCAATTGCAGCAACAGCTGATAAAGATTTAGTTGAAAAAAGAGGACATCAAATATCTAATTTAGATCAAATACCATTTGTAGTAGATGATGAATTAGAAACAGTTAAAACAACTAAAGAAACCAGAGAAATTTTCAAAGACTTAGGTATCATGGATGATATATTAAGAGCTAAAAAAGGAAGAAAAATTAAATCTGGTAAAGGAAAACTCAGAGGAAGAAAATACAGAACACCTTCTGGTCCTTTAGTAGTTGTAGGTAATGATCGTGGTATAAGCTTAGGAGCAAGAAACCATGCAGGTGTAGACATAGTTGAAGTAAACAATGTAAATGCTGAATTACTTGCACCTGGAACACACGCAGGTAGATTAACTATTTACACAAAATCTGCAATCGAAAAACTTGGAGATTTATTCCAATAAAATAGGAGTTAGTTATTATGGATCCATATTCAGTAATAATAAAACCACAATTATCAGAAAAAACTATGAATGACATATATGATAATAATAGAATTACATTTGTAGTACACCGATCTGCTAATAAAAGAGTTATAAAAAATGCTTTCCAAGAATTATACGATGTTAAAGTTCTTAAAGTAAACACTCATATCACTCCTAGAGGAGAAAAAGTTGCATCACTTCAATTAGAAGGAGAAGATGCTGCTGAGGATATTGCAGTTAGAATGGGAGTATTCTAATTATAATTGACTTAGGAGGATTATTATGGGAAAAAGATTGATTATTCAAAGAAGAGGTCGAGGAACTCCAACATACCGTAGTTCATCTCACAGATTCCGAGGGAAAGTATCATATCGTTCATATGATGCTTTAGAAAAAGAAGGTAGTATCAAAGGAATAGTAACAGATATTATCCATGATCCTGGAAGATCAGCACCTGTAGCTATAGTTAAATTTGAAAATGGTGAAGAAAAATTAGTTCTAGCACCAGAAAGTATCGCTATAGATGATGAAATAGAATGTGGTGTATCAGCACCAGTAGAACCAGGAAACACATTACCATTAAGTGAAATTCCTGAAGGAACACCAGTCTACAATATTGAAAACAATCCTGGTGACGGCGGAAAATTTGTAAGATCATCAGGTACATATGCTTCACTCATCACTCACGATGTAGGTAAATCAATGATTGAATTACCATCCGGTGAATTAAAAGCATTCAACCCAAGAAGTAGAGCAACTGTTGGTATAGTTGCAGGTGGAGGAAGAAAAGATAAACCATTCCTTAAAGCTGGAAACAGATATCATGCACTTAAAGCAAAAGGTAAGAAGATGATGACTGTTAGAGGTGTTGCAATGAACGCAGTAGATCACCCACACGGTGGAGGTAACAGACAACATCCAGGAAGACCAACAACAATTTCAAGACATGCACCAGCAGGAAGAAAAGTTGGTTCTATAGCAGCTAAACGTACTGGTAAAAGACGATAAGGAGGCACTTAATTGGCTCGTAAAATATTTAAATTTAGAGGATATACTCTTGAAGAGCTTCAGGAAATGTCTCTTGATGAAGTAATCGAATTATTACCATCAAGACAAAGAAGATCTCTTAAAAGAGGATTTTTACCAACTCAAGAAAAAGTTCTTGAAAAAATTGAAAAAGTTAAAAATACCAAAAATGATAGTGGAAAACCAATAGTTATTAAAACACATTGTCGTGATATGATTGTACTTCCTAATATGGTAGGATTGACCTTCGGTATATACAACGGTCAAGATTTTGTAGAAGTAACAATACAACCTGAAATGATTGGATGCTACTTCGGTGAATTTGCAGTAACCAGAGGAAGAGTACAACACGGAGACCCTGGTATGGGTGCTACAAGATCATCAATGTTCGTTCCACTTAAATAAATAAGGAGAAGGTTTATATGGCAAAGAAAAATACTTATTCATACCAACCAAAACCGGATGAAAAAATTGCAAAAGCATCAAGTCATGGTCTTAAAATTTCTCCAAAACATTCAGTGGAAATATGTAGAACAATTCGTAACATGTATTTAGAAGATGCAAAAGCATTTTTAGAAGATGTTATTGCTAAAAAAACAGTGGTACCATTCAAAAGACACAACAAAAAAGTTGGTCACAGAAGTGACTTAAAAGGATGGCCTTCTGGTAGATACCCTGTTAAAGCAGCAGCTGCAATATTAAAAGTTTTAGAAAATGCAGAAGCAAATGCAGAAAATCAAGAATTAGATGTTGAAAATTTAAAATTAATTCACATATCTGCAAACAGAGGGGTTATTATAAGAGGTTGGACTCCAAGAGCATTTGGAAGAGCAAGCCCATCAAATACACCTACAACACATATACAAGTAGTATTGGGGGAGGCTTAAGTACGCATGATTGAAAAAGATTTTGTAAAAGAAGGATTAAAAAGAACAAGAATAGATGAATATCTTGAAACTAAACTCGAAAGAGCAGGTTATGGTGGAATGGATATTCAAGTAACTCCTGTAGGAACAATTGTTCTTGTTTATGCAGAAAAACCAGGAATGGTTATAGGTAGAGGTGGAAAAACCGTAAGATCTATAACAAAAACACTTAAAAATGATTTTGACTTAGAAAACCCACAAGTTGAAGTTAAAGAAGTAGATGTTCCTGAATTAAACCCTAGAATAATGGCAAACAAAATTGTTTCCATGTTACAAAGAGGAATGCATTTCAGAAGAGTAGCATACTCCATTATTAGAAGGATCATGGGAGCAGGTGCTCAAGGGGTAGAAGTAACAATATCTGGTAAAATCAGAGGATCAAGATCAGCATGTGCTAAATTTAATGAAGGTTACATTAAAAAATGTGGTGAACCATCAATTAAACACGTTAAAGAAGGATTTGCTACAGTTCAATTAAAACCAGGTGTACTTGGTATTTATGTAAGAATCATGCCTCCTGAAGTAATCTTACCTGATAACATTGAAATTGCACAACCAGTTGAAACTGAAACAGTAGAACAACCAGTTGCTGAAGAAGTTGCAGAAGCTGAAATCGAAGAAGAAATCACTGGTGAAGATATTTTAGATGAAATTTCTGAAGAAGCAGAACTTGAAGAAATTACCGAAGAAGAAGATGAATTAGGATTTGTTGAAGAACAAGTTAAAAAATTCGAAGATGAAATTCTTCCTAAAATAAAAGATAGTATTGAACATTTATCTCAAGAAGAAGAAAAAATATTCCATGCTATACTTGAAAAAGATGAATTACCATTCATGGATTCTGAAAGATTTGGTAAACTAAAAGAAAAAGTTCAAGAAATTCATCTTAAATTAAATAAATCTGAGGAATTATAGAAAAGGGCATTGAACCTTAAGAATAATGAGGAATCACTTATGGTTATTTTAAGAAGTAAAGAACTAAGAGATTTAAGCTCAACAGATTTAGAAGCAAAATTAAATGAGCTTCATGCTGAATATAATACATTAATCAGTAAAGGATCTGTTTCTGGAGTAGATAATCCTGGTAAAATTAGAGAAACTAGAAGAACTATTGCTCGTGTTCTAACTATAATGAATGAAAACAAACAACAGGGAGAATAAATTAGAGATGAAAATCTGTGAAATATGCGGTCTTCCAGAAGATCTATGTGTATGTGAAGAAATTGCACGTGAAGTACAAAAAGTAAAAGTTTACACAGTCCGTAGAAGATTTGGTAAATTAATGACTATTGTAGAAGGTATAGATGAACATGATATTGATGTTCGTGAATTAACAAAAACCTTAAAATCTAAATGTGCATGTGGTGGTACTGCTAAAAAAGGTCAAATTGAATTACAAGGAGATCATAAACGTAAAGTTAAAGAAGTACTAGCAAATATGGGTTTTTCTTCAGATACTATAGAAATAAAATAGGTTTAACCTTTTTAGGGAAGATTTAAAAGTAAGATCAATAATTTAATTTATTGACAGGGAAAAAAATTCAGATGTGAAGTTTTTATGATAACTCCACAAAATGTATTTCGACATGAACTTATTGGATTGGCTGTTGAAATAATTGACAGTAATCATGAGGGATTTGTAGGAATAAAAGGAATTGTGATAGATGAAACCCGTAATATGTTAACGATAGATACGGGGAATATTGAGAAAAAGATTCCAAAGGATAATGCAATATTTTTATTTACATTACCTGATAATCAACAAGTCTCAATAGACGGAAAAGTTATTGTAGCCCGCCCTGAAGACCGGATAAAAAAGAAATTTAAGAAAATTAGGTGAAATTATGGTAGGCATTAATGTAAAACAGCCAGAAAATGAATGTAATGATCCTAACTGTCCATTTCACGGTGAACTCTCTGTAAGAGGTCAAGTTATAGAAGGAACAGTTACGAGTGATAAAGCAGATAGGACAATTACTGTAGAAAGAAGTTTCTATAAATTTATTAAAAAATATGAAAGATACGAAAAAAGAAATTCTAAAATACAAGCACACAAACCAGATTGTCTTGATGTAAAAGTCGGCGATTCTGTAAAAATTGCAGAATGTAGACAAATAAGTAAAACTAAACATTTTGTGCTAGTAGAAGTTAAAGGAGAATAAATAAAATGAAAGCGTTAACATCAAAAGTCTCCAAGTCCCTTCCAATCGGTGCTAGATTAAAATGTGTTGATAACACCGGAGCACGAGAAGTTGAAATTATTTCAGTAAAAGGATTTAAAGGAGTAAGAAGAAGACTTGCTACTGCTGGTGTAGGTGACATGGTAGTTATTTCCGTTAAAAAAGGAACAGCTGACATGAGAAGAGAAGTCACAACTGCAGTTGTTGTTCGTCAGAAAAAAGAATACAGACGTGCAGATGGTCTAAGAGTTAAATTTGAAGATAATGCTGCTGTAATCATTACCGAAGATGGAGTATTAAAAGGTTCCGAAATCAGAGGACCTATAGCTAAAGAAGCTGCTGATATTTGGCCAGCTATTGGTAGTGCTGCAAGTATAATTGTATAAAGGTGAAATAATGTCAAAACAACCAAGAAAACAACGTAAAGCGTTATATACTGCACCATTACACAAACGTCACAACTTAATGAGTGTACATCTTTCTGACAGTTTAAGAAGTGAATTCAATAGAAGATCCTTCCCTGTAAGAAAAGGTGACGAAGTACTAATTGTACGTGGTGACTTCAAAGGAACAGAAGGAAAAGTTGAAGGAGTAGATCTTAAAAACTACCGTGTAATGGTAGATGGTGCATCATCTCAGAAACAAGATGGAACAAAATTATACCAACCAATTCACCCATCAAATTTAGTAATAACTGATATTTACTTAGATGATGAAAGAAGGAACAATGCATTAAATAGGAAGGTATAAATATGGCAAATATGGGATCAAGAAAACATTTAAAAAGATTTAAAGCACCTAAAATGTGGCCTATACATGTTAAGGAAGAAACATGGACTACAAAAACAAGTGCTGGACCACATGCTCTTAATGAATCACTGCCATTAGTAATGGTATTAAGAGATATTCTAGGTGTAGCTAGCAATGCACGTGAAGCAAAAATAATCTTAAATAATGGTGATGTATTAGTTGATGGTACAGTAAGAAAAGACCACAGATTCCCTGTAGGATTTATGGATGTAATTTCTATACCTAAATTAAATAAATACTACAGAATCTTACCTGATTATAAAGGTAGATTAGTACTTCATGAAATAGATGAAAAAGATTCAAACTTCAAATTAGTAAGTATAAAAAATAAAACCACAATTAAAGGTGGAAAAACACAGTTAAACTTACATGATGGTAGAAATGTACTATGTGAAGATGAATATAAAACAGGTGATGTTTTATTATTAGAAATTCCTGAACAAAACATTTCTGATTCAATCAAATTTGAAGAAGGATCATTAGGTTTAATCACTGGTGGTAAACACATTGGTGAATTAGGAAGAATTAAAACTATTACAGTTACACAATCTTCTAAATCTAACACTGTATTAATGGAAACTGATGAAGGTTCTTTCTTAACATTAGCAAAATATGTTTTCGTTATCGGACAAGATAAACCTGTAATATCATTATTAGGAGATGACTAAACATGAATGTTATGCAAAAACCAAGAATTCAAAAAGCAACAGTTAACATTGGTGTTGGTGAAGGTGGGGAAAGATTAACAAGAGCAGAAAGTTTATTATTATCTCTTGTAGATCAACAACCTGTTAGAACTTACTCAAAAGTTACAAATCCTGAATTCGGAATTAGGAAAAAACAACCAATTGCATGTAAAGTAACTTTAAGAGGAGAAAAAGCTGATAAAATAATATCAATGGTTTTAAGTGGTTTAGAAAATAGGATTAAAGCTTCTCAATTTGATAAAGAAGGAAATGTATCCTTCGGTATAAGAGAACACATTGATATTCCTGGTGTAAGATACGACCCTGACATAGGAATTTTTGGTATGGATGTTTCAGTAACCTTTGAAAAACCAGGTCACAGAATTAAAGAAAGAAGATTAAGACCTAAAAAAATACCAAAAACTCAAAGAGTTACCCCAGAAGAAGCAATGGAATTAATGAAAGAAAAATTCCAAGTTACTATTGAAGAATAGAAGGTGAATATTTTGCCAAGAAAATACGGGAAAGCAGCAAGAAAATGTACTCGATGTGGAGATCATTCAGCTATTGTAAGAAGATATGGTTTAAATCTTTGTCGTCAATGCTTTAGAGAAATAGCTCCAAAAATCGGATTTAAAAAATATAACTAGACAGGAGTGTTTATAGAATGTCTCTTATGGACCCTCTTGCAGATGCTTTAACAAACATCAGAAACAATGAGTTACAAGGAAACGATTCATGTGTAATCAAACCTGCATCAAAACTCATTGGACATGTATTAAGCACAATGCAAAAGGAAAATTATATAGGAAATTTTGAATTAGTAGATGATGGAAAAGCTGGTTACTTTAATGTGGAATTAGAAGGTAACATCAACAAATGTGGTGTAATCAAACCTCGTCACGCAGTTAAAAATGATGAATTCGAAGATTTCGAAAAAAGATACTTACCAGCTAAAAACTTCGGAATATTAATCGTAACTACACCACAAGGTGTAATGACTCACCATGAAGCTAAAGAAGCTGGAATTGGTGGAAGATTATTAGTATATGTATATTAATTAGGTGAAATAATGGTTAAATTAGCAAATATAACAGAGACTATCCCCATACCTGAAGATGTTACAGTTACCATAGATGGTGCTGATGTAACAGTTAAAGGAAATGGTGGAGAACTTAAGAGAAACTTCAACCATAATAAAATTACCATATCAGAAGAAGAAGGAAATGTTAAAATATTCGTAGCATTCCCTAATAAAAAAGATAAAGCTATGGTTGGAACAATAAGATCACATATCTCAAACATGATTTATGGTGTAAAACATGGCTTTACTTATAAAATGAAAATCGTCTATGCTCACTTTCCAATGACTGTAAAAGTTAAAGGAAATCTTATAAACATTGACAACTTCCTCGGGGAAAGAAGTCCACGTGTAGCTAAAATTATGGGAGATGTAAAAGTATCAGTAAAAGGTGAAGATGTAACAATTACTGGTATAAACAAAGAAGATGTTGGTCAAACCATGGCTAACATTGAACAAGCTACAAAAATTAAAAGACGGGATCCTCGTGTATTCCAAGATGGAATATACTTAGTGGATAAAACTCAGGAAGAACTAGAAGAATAATTTTTTAAGAGGAAGTTACTATGACTAAAAAACCAACCTTCAAAAGACAAGAATATTGGAGATATAAAAAACTTGGTGATAGTTACCGTAGACCTAGAGGTAAACTAAGTAAAAGACGACGATACCAAGCAAGAAAACCTGCAATGGCTAGAGTAGGATTCAGATGTCCTAAAGCTACTAGAGGGTTACACCCATCAGGTTATAAAGATATATTAGTTGAAAACGTCGAACAAATCAAAGCTTTAAATCCTGAAACTGATGCAGCTAGAATTGGTGCAACAGTAGGAAAAAGAAAAAGACAGTTAATTGTAGCAAAAGCTCAAGAAATAGGGGTTAAAGTATTAAATTAAGATTGAAATTATAGAATAAGTCTTATAGTCTTATGGACTGTGGATGTCTATTAATCTTAATTATTTATTTATATATTTAGGAGGATTTTCATGAATCTTACTACACAGAAAAAATTAGCTGCAAAGATTCTTAAAGTAGGGGTTAACAGAGTATGGATTGACCCTGAACATATGGAAGAGGTTTCCA
Source organism: Methanosphaera stadtmanae (assembly GCA_015062825.1). Taxonomy (GTDB): domain Archaea; phylum Methanobacteriota; class Methanobacteria; order Methanobacteriales; family Methanobacteriaceae; genus Methanosphaera; species Methanosphaera stadtmanae_A. Next base: position 7,831 of record SUTR01000028.1, on the reverse strand, counting down.
GAGCAATTACAAGAAATAGTATCAAAGCTTTGATTAATGATGGTGTTATCAAAGCAAAACCGGCTACTGGAATAAGCAGTTACAGAAGCAAAAAGAATGCTGAACAAAAACGTAAAGGAAGAAGAAAAGGCCATGGTAGTATCAAAGGGGCTAAAAAAGCTAGAACTCCTAAGAAACAAGCATGGATGAGTACCATCCGTTCTTTAAGGGTTGTTCTTAAAGATATGCGTGCTAACGATGAAATTGATAGAACTACATACCGTAAATTATATAACATGGCAAAAGGTGGATCATTCAGAAGTAAATCATACATGAAAACTTATGCTAAAGACCACGGAATGTTAAAAGAAACGGGGGAATAGAAAGTGGCACGAGGAGCAACATACAAAGTTCAATTCAAAAGACGAAGAGAAGGAAAAACTAATTATAACAAAAGATATAAATTAGTTGACCTTGATAAAACACGAATGGTTGTTAGAGTAACATCAAATCATACCATTACTCAATTAATTAAAGTTGGAGACAATGGAGATGAAACATTAGTTTCAGCAACATCCAAACAACTAAAAAATTATGGATGGTTAGGTAATGGTAAAAACACATCTGCTGCTTATCTTACTGGATACTTATTCGGTAAAAAAGCTCTTAATGAAGACTATGATGAAACCATATTAGATATCGGTTTACAACCTTCAATCAAAGGTACAAAAATATATGCAGTACTCAAAGGAGCTTTAGATGCTGGATTATGGATACCTCATAATGATTCTATATTACCTGATGATTCAAGAATCAGAGGAGAACATATTGCAGAATATGCAGAAAGTATGGATGAAGAAGAAAGAAATGCTAAATTCGCAAATTATATAAGATGTGGATTATCTCCAATGGAAATACCAGATCATTTCGATAGCGTTAAAGAAAAAATAGATGAGGCAACACAATGAGCAAAAGATCAAATAGATCAAACAATAAAAACTCTCCTAACAGGTTCAACGTGGAAAATTGGACTCCAAAAACTGAACTTGGACAGAAAGTTAAAGATGGCGAAATAACTGATATTGATCAAATATTAGAAAAAGGCCTTCCAATAATGGAAATTGAAATTGTTGACGCACTATTACCAGATCTTGAAGAAGAAGTTATGGATGTTAACCTTGTTCAAAGAATGCATAAATCTGGTAGAAAAGTTAACTTTAGAGTAATTGTAGCAGTAGGTAACAGAAAAGGATATGTTGGACTTGGAGAAGGTAAATCTCAAGAAGTAGGTCCAGCTATAAGAAAAGCTGTAGATAATGCAAAACACAACATCATCAAAGTAAGAAGAGGTTGTGGAGATTGGGGTTGTGTCTGTGGAAGAAAACACACAGTTCCTTTCAAAGTAGACGGTAAAATGAGTAGTGTAAATGTTACCCTTATTCCAGCACCTGGAGGTGTAGGATTAGCAATTGGTAATGTTGGTAAAACTATCCTCTCATTAGCAGGTATAGCTGATGTATGGTCAATGACAAGAGGACAAACTCAAACCACTATTAACTTTGCACGTGCTGTATTTGAAGCACTTAAAGAATTATCTAGTGTTAAATCAAGCCAAGAAGATCTAGCTGCTCTTGGAGTATTAGATTAAATAATGAGGTGTTATTATGTATGCAGTAATAAGAGTTCGTGGAAGAACAGGTATTAAAAGAAAACTTGCGGACAACCTTAATTATCTTAACCTTACAAGAATCAGTCATTGTGTAATAATTCCTGAAAACGATAGTTACAAAGGAATGTTACAAAAAGGTAAAGACTACATTACATGGGGAGAAATTTCAGAAGAAACTCTTAAAGTATTAGTATCCCAAAGAGGAAGATTACCTGGTAACAAAAGAGTTACTGATGAATATGTTCAAGAAAACACTGATTATGCTAATGTTGATGAATTAGCAACAGCTTTATTTAACGGTGAAACAACTCTCAAAGATTCTGGTTTAAAACCAATATTCCGTTTAAACCCACCTCGTAAAGGATATGAAAATACCAAAAAATCCTTCAATGAAGGTGGTTCACTTGGTTACAGATCAGAAAACATTAATGAATTACTCTTAAAAATGATCTAAATTAGCAGGTGTCCAATATGATTAGAAAAACAAGAAAAATCAGAAAACTACGAGGTTCAAGATCTGTTGGTGGTGGATGTACTAAGAAAAGAAGAGGTGCAGGTCACCGTGGAGGTCGTGGACAAGCTGGTGGAAACAAACATCACTGGACTTGGATGGTTATCAATGATCCTAACCACTTTGGTAAATATGGATTTAAACGTCCTCAAAAAACTATCCAGCAATTCAAACCTATTAATTTATCATACATTGATAATGAAATAGAAAAACTTTTAGCAGACGAAATAGCTACTAAAGAAGATGGACAAATAGTACTTGACGTAACTGAATTAGGTTACAATAAAGTATTAGGAAAAGGTAACTTATCCACATCTATGGTTATTAAATCACCAAAATTCTCTAAAAGTGCAATAGAAAAAATTGAAAGTGCAGGAGGAGTAGCAGAAATCATATAATTTGATTTCTGTTTTATTTGGAAAACTGTTCCGTGGGGAAAAAAATGTCAGCTCTAGACAGTATCAAACCATTTTATTCAATTCTTCCCCAAGTTATTAATCCTGAGAAGAAACTTGGATTCAAAGATAAATTAAAATGGACAGCAATTATACTAGTATTATACTTCATTTTAACTGAAGTATCTTTGTACGGTCTTAGTCCTACAGCTATAGATCAATTTGCACAGTTAAGATCAGTAATGGCAGGTAGCTTCGGTTCAATACTTACATTGGGTATTGGTCCTATAGTTACTGCATCAATTGTAATGCAGTTATTAGTAGGTGGTAAACTTATTAATTTGGATTTATCTAGTCCAGAAGATAAAGCTGCATTCCAAGGAACTCAAAAATTATTAGCTATATTATTCACATTATTTGAGGGAGCAGTTCTTGTAGTAACAGGTTCTCTTCCACCAATAAGTGGTGAATATACAATTATACTTATCATTCAGATGGTATTAGGTGGATTAATTATCATTTACTTGGATGAAGTTGTAAGTAAATGGGGATTCGGTAGTGGTATTGGATTATTCATTGCCGCAGGAGTATCCCAACAAATACTTATAGGAACATTTAACTTCCTACCAGCAACAGGTTCTGCAGCACCAGCAGGTAGAATACCAAACTTCATCTATTCCTTAATGACAGGACAACCACAATTCAATCTATTAATACCAGTGCTTGCTACAATTATAGTATTCCTTGTAGTAGTATATGCTGAATGTATGAGAGTGGAAATTCCATTATCCTATGGTGGAGTAAAAGGAGCAAGATCAAAATATCCTCTTAAATTTGTATATGCAAGTAACATGCCTGTTATATTAACAAGTGCATTACTCTTAAATGTACAATTATTTGCAGGAATATTCCAATCAGCAGGATTCCCTATACTCGGAGAAGTATCACAAGGTCAAGCAATAAGTGGTATAGCTTATTACTTAACAACACCTTCAAATATATCAGTACTTTTAACTGATCCGTTAAAAGTATTAATATATGCCATAGTATTTATTGGACTTTCAATATTATTTGCATTATTATGGGTTGAAATTAGTGGTATTGGACCAAAACAAGTGGCATCACAATTGTCAAATATGGGTGTTCAAGTACCTGGTTTCAGAAGTAGTAAAGTACAATTTAAAAGAATACTTAACAAGTATATTCCAACTATCACAGTATTAGGTGGTGCATTTGTAGGTGTACTTGCATTCGCAGCAGATTTAACTGGTGCATTAGGTGGAGGTACCGGTGTACTATTGACTGTTGGTGTTGTTTACAGGCTATACGAAGAAATAGCTAAAGAACAATTAATGGATATGCATCCAATGTTAAGAAAATTCTTAGGAGATGAATAAGATATTAATTTCTTATCATCTTTTTTAACAAATAAAATATTTTAGATAAAATGAAGTGATTATGATGAACATAGTAGTACTTGCAGGTATACCTGGTACTGGTAGTACCACAGTATTAAATAAAGTTTTAGAAAAAGTCGATTATGTTAACATTAATTATGGAAATATAATGTTTGAAATTGCAGAAGAAAAAGGATTAGTTGAATCACGTGATGATATGCGTAAACTAGATCCTGAAATACAAAAAGAAGTGCAAAAACAAGCAGCAGAAAGAATTCATCAAATGGCAGAAAATGATGATGTTATCATTGATACACATTGTTCTATTAAAACTCCAAAAGGTTTCCTTCCAGGATTACCAGTATGGGTTCTTGATGAATTAAAACCAACACAGTTTATCTTAGTTGAAGCAAGTCCTAGTGAAATCATGTACAGAAGAATGACTGATGATACTCGTGTACGTGATCAGGAATATGCTGAAGATATAGATTTACATCAAAGTGTTGCAAAATCAACTGCTATGACTTATGCAGTATTAACAGGTGCAACTGTTTCAATAGTTCAAAACCATGATAATGGTTTAGATGATGCAGTAAATGATATTGTTGATATTTTATCATAAATTTGAGGATTGAATAATGTCATTTTTAGATTCAGTTTTAGGACCGTTAATAGCATTGGATCCTACACCTGATAATCCAATCTTAACTGTACTATTTATTGCAGGACTTATTGCATTATTTATTACAGTATTGCAGAAACTTCTAATTGATTATGATAAAATGGAAGAAATGCAAGCAGAGATGAAAGAGATTCAAAGTGAACTCAGGGAAGCTCAAAAATCAGGTGATCCTAAAGCTTTAGCTAAAGTTCAGAAAAAACAAATGGATTTCATGCCTAAACAGAAAGATTTAATGGTCATGCAGTTTAAACCTACCTTAATTACAATGATTCCTATCTTAGTAATTTATTATGGTATGGTTGGAAACTATGCTATTAGTCATATGCAAATTCATATTGCATCATCACAATTTTATTTATTGCTCATGCCAATATGGAATATCATATGGACTCAAACTGATCCATTGACAATTAACTTCTTTGGATGGTACATTTTATGTTCATTTGCAATTTCATTTGCACTTAGAAGATTAATGGGTATGAAAACAATATAAAATAATTAGATTAATCTAGTTATATGTTATGAAATGTTATGAAATTATTAGGTTTAAAGGGACAAGAATAACCTGGTAATTATATTAATTTAAAAGGAGGAAGACTAATGCCTGCACCAAGATATAGAACAGGAACATTTAAGAAAGTTCAAAAAAGAGTTCCTGGAGGAAGAAGAGTAGTACATTACAAGAAGAAAAAACCTTCTAAACATGTATGTGCAAAATGTGGTAAAGTATTAGATGCAGTACCACGTGGAAGACCATATGAAATTAGGAAAATTTCCAAAAATAAAAGAACTCCTAACAGACCATATGGTGGAAATTTATGTACTAACTGTACTAAACAGTTATTCAAAGAAGAGGCTAGATCATTATGATTATTACTATAGGTGGACTCGCTGGAACTGGAACATCTACAGCTGCTAAGAATTTATCCCAAAAGTTAGATATTCCATTTAATTCAGCGGGTGATGTATTTAGAATGTTAGCGGTTGAACATAATATGGATTTGATTCAGTTTAATGAGTTTGCTGAAGGTAATGATGAAATTGATAAAGCTTTAGATAAGAAACAAGCAGAAATAGCTGCGTCAGCAGATGATTTAATTGTAGAAGGTAGATTATCAGCACACTTCTGTGATGCTGACTATCGAATATGGCTTATGGCTCCGGATAACATTCGTGCAGAACGTATTTGTTACAGAGAAGACAAAGACATAGATACAGTTAATCGTGAAATTAAAGAAAGAACAAGTAGCGAAAGAAAACGGTACATGGAGATTCATAATATTGATATAGATGACTTATCAATATATGATCTTATTATTAATACCGAATCTTTTGATGAAGAAGCTACTGTAGAATTAATAATAAATTGTATTAATAAGAAAAATAAATAGGTGAGAAATATGCCAGCAATAGAAAAAGGAAGAGTATGTGTTAAAATCGCAGGAAGAGAATCTGGGAAAAAATGTGTTATTGTAGATGTTATTGATGAAAACTTTGTTGAAATCGTTGGAAATGAAGTTAAAAACAAAAGATGTAACATTAAACACTTAGAACCAGTGGATGCAACTGTAGAAGTATCTGATGATATTGAAGCAGTTAAAGAAGCTTTAGCTAACTTATAAGTTTAAGCTTTTTATCACTTACTTATTTTTTTTTAACATTTTAATTTTTTATTTTTTTTTGAATCTCTTTTTTAAAGTTTATTATAGAAATTATTTTTTATGTTGATTAGATTTTTGAATATTAATTTATCTTATTTTCTCTTGACATATGTATTTTCTAAGATTATTTTTTTATTTATCATATTACCATTTAATTTTAATAACTTGTTATTTTATTATTTTAATAGTTATGATAATAACTTAATGTTTAAATGATACATTTATTATAATTCTTGATGATAAAATATTTTACATGATGCTTTTTTTATTAAAAAAAATAAGAGTGTGAATTTTAAATTTTATCCTTTGTATGTTTCATCCATACTTTCTTGTTGTCATTTAATGTCTCTTTGTTATCTGCCATTACACCAACTAAATTATGAGGTACATATAACTCTTCTAGATATGTAATGTCCTCTTGTGATAATGTTAAGTTGACACTGCCTACAGCACCGTCAATATGATGTATCTTTGTTGCTCCTACAATTGGAGATGTCACTTTTGACTCCAGCCATGCAAGTGATACTTCCGTCATGGATACATCATATTTCTGCGCAATTTCATTAACTCTTTGTATGATTTGACTATCCTCTTTTTGTGTATTGTCATATTTTGTTTTTGCATATGCATCCTCTTTTAATCGTTTAGAATCTACATCACCAAGTCTTGATAATCTTCCAGATGCCAGAGAACTATATGGTGTTGTAGCAATATTATCCTCTAAACAATAGGGAATCATTTCCCTTTCTTCCTCTCTGAATATTAAATTATAATGTCCCTGTACAGATACAAATCCTTTAAATCCATTTTCTTTAGCTATTGCATTTGCCTTTGCCAATTGCCATGCAAAACAATTGGATATACCAATATGCTTTACTAAGCCTTCATCTATCAATTGATTTAATCCATTTAATATGTCATAGATAGGTGTGTTAAAGTCCCACATATGATAAATGTATAAATCTATATAGTCAAGGCCCAGATTTTCAAGACTTTTATTTGCCATTTGTCTAATATGTTCTTCTCCTGAGATGTTGTTTTTAATATCATCCTGTGATCTAGGTAAGAACTTTGTAGCTATTACCATATCTTCACGGCTGGCATATTCCTTAATGGTTCTGCCCAAGTATTGTTCACTGGTACCATTCTGATAGCCTATAGCAGTATCAAAGAAGTTTATGCCATTGTCAATACCATATTTGATAATTTTACTTGATTCTTCTTCATTCAATGTCCATGAATGCATCCCCGTTTTGCTATCTCCAAAACCCATACAGCCCATACACACTTTACTAACTTTTAAGTCACTATTGCCTAATTTAACATATTTCATAATTTAACCTTTCATTTACTAATCAGTTATTATAGGGTATATCAAAAGGGATTATTTATTTTTTTCATGATTGTTGGGGATAACAACTAAGTAGTACTGTAATCATATGGACTTTTTTTTTACATACTTTGAGTTTTGACCAAAATTATGTACTAGCTTCTTTTCTTATTTAAACCTTTTAAATTATTCTATTTTTTATTATAC
>SUTR01000027.1:26260-32425 GCA_015062825.1 Methanosphaera stadtmanae | reverse complement strand
TTTATGGAGAGGATAAATGGGTTGAAACTAAAGTTGATGAAATATATGCTGATCCTACCAATCAGGGATTAACAATACGTCCTGATAAATTTGAAAAATTGGGATATAACTTTACACCAACAAGCATAGTTACAAATCATGATGTCAATTCATCATATCCTGGAATCAGTACTATAAATGGTGTTGATGATTTACAAAATACTTGGGATGAACTAATGGAATCTGGTAATTTGCTTGTGGCAATACTATTGATATTTGCCGTATTATTGTCGGTTGTGATGTTGTATAGTCTCAGCATATTATCCTTTACAGAGATTGAACGTGAACTTGCAACACTCAAAGTAATAGGATTTAAAAGTAAGATAATACAAAAGATTTTCCTTATCCAAAACCTGGCATTATCAATAATAGGATATATCATTGGCATACCAGTGGGATATTATGTTTTAAGGGTTATGATGGATACTTCTGGAGAGACATTTTATTATCCAATCCATTATTCCTTACAAACAATGGCCTTGACATTTATAGCTGTGGTAATTTTATCATTTATTGTTAATTTATTACTGGTTAGGAAAATTAAGGATATTGACCTGGTTGCTTCTTTAAAGTTAATAAGGGAATAAATATCTCATTCCTATTTTTTTTAAAAAAATCTAATATCATTCTATTTTCTTTTTTAAGATATCATTATCAATTCTTAAATATAAATAGCTATGTAATAATTTTATATATTTTTAATACTTTTTGATTTCCCTCAATATTTCCTATTACTATATTTTTAACATTTTTTGTCATCTGATTAAATACATTAAATTTATTATATGAATAAAATATACATTTAATTGTTTAATTAGATATTAAACACAATTATATTTTGTTAAAACTTATAAAATAGTTTTATTTAATCTATAATTTTAGTAGGTAATTTTAGAATATATAGGAGTTGCTATTGTTATTTGCTATTTTATGATTAAATAGAACATATAGAGCAATTTCCTAAATGCTCTAACTATATCCTATGGAAATGTTGATAAAGTTGAATTACTTATTTCACTTTATTACTCATTTTCTGTTTTCTCTACTAATTCTATAAATATTTTTATTATCAAGTTCATTTTTATATAAATATTATAAAAATAAACTATATTTAATATAAATTATATAATTATTATTGCAAATATTATGAAAACTAATCCACAAATACATAGATTTTTGAAAGATTTTCAAAAAATTATACAAAGAGAAAATCAATATAAACAGATATACAAAGCAAGAATAATCAAAATAGAAGATAAAACAATAACATTAAGTACGGATAAGGTATGTACTCTACCACAAAATACCCTCATTGAAATCAACAAAATCAAAGGAAAAATAATCAAAAACAACCATAAAAACATTATAATTCAATTAGAAAAAAATCTGGAATTAAATATAGAACAAACCGTTAATATAACTGATATACAAAACCAAATAATAATAAACAAACTAGAAAATATATACACAACAATATATGATAAGAAAATAAATCACCACAATCAGGAAACATTAGAAGCATTATTTACAGACAACTATCAAAACAATTACAATGACATAACAACTTCAAATAAAAATCTAAACCCAAAACAATTGGAAGCATTAAACAAATCCATATCCACACAAAAATTCCACATCATCAAAGGGCCACCAGGAACTGGAAAAACACATAGTATAGTTGCCATAATTAAATACCTGCTAAATAATGATTATAAAATTCTTATCACAACCCATACTCACATAGCAATTGATAACATACTAGAAAAACTAGATGATATAGATGATCATAAAATTCTACGCATTGGACTAAAGGAAAAAATCAGTCCATCAGTTTATAAATATACCATAGATGAACAAATAAAAAAACTACCTGAATATCAACAAATACAACAATTAGAATTACACAACAATCAACTAAAGCATCAACTTCTAAACAAACCGGAAAAATTATCTAATTATAATAAATCAATTAACAAGAATCAATCACATGAAAACAAAAAATCAATTATCAACAGAATAATTTCCAAATTCTATAACTTAAATTATAATGAAGAGACAACAATTGAAAATGAAGATGTTGAAGATGATGCTGATATAATCAATCATATAAACAATAATAATCAACAGATTCAAAAAATCAAAAATGATATACAACATGACCTATCTGATAAGGCACAAATTATAGCTAGTACAATACTTTCATCATCAAGCAATATCCTAAAAGATATAGAATTCGATTATGTAATAATGGATGAAGCAAGTCAAGTACCAGTATACCTTGCTATAATACCACTTATGAAAACACAACGTTTCATACTAATAGGAGATGACAAACAATTACAACCAATAACCCCAAACAACACATCAAACAACCTATCAAAATCAATATTTAATCACATGATTACAAAATATCCACAACACTACACATTTCTTAACATTCAATATAGAATGAATCAACAAATAAGTAACATATCAAGTAAGTTATATTATCAAAACAAAGTAAAAACACATACAAAAAATCAAGACATAAAAATAGAAATAGATAACAATCATATATTAATCCAACAAGATCCAATAACATTCATAGATACAAACAACTGTCAATATTTTGAAGAAAACACTAATGGTGGATGCATAAATAAAAATGAAGCACAATTATTAATATACATCTTAAAATATCTATTAAAACAAAAAATCAATACTGAGGATATAGGCATAATAACTCCATACCGCAAACAAAAGTTATATATTCAAAAATTATTAAACAAGGAACAACTAGATGTAGAAACGGATACCATATATCGCTTTCAGGGAAGGGAAAAAGATGTGATTATTATAACATTCTGTAAAAGTTCTAATCATTCACTAAGTAAATTCCAATCAAATTTTATCTCAGAAGAAAATCAACTAAATGTATCAATCACACGATCAAAGAAGAAACTTATAATAATTGGAGATTCATCACAACTAAAACAATCAAAAAATCTAAAAAAATTAATAAGGGAGATAACACCATTTAATACAGTTTACTTGGAAGATATAATTTAAGAGTCTTCTTCAGCCTCTGCAGAAGCTAACTCCTTAACTTCCTCTGGTATTCTGTTAAATAATCTGTCAATGAAGCTCATATTTTCAAGCTTACCCATAGCATATGAATACTTTTCAAGTTTTCTCATAGCTTCATTAAGTTCTAGCTGTTGTTTATTAAGAACTTCCTGAGTATGTTCCTTCTTATTTACCAATTTTTTATATTCTTGAACTTGATTTTCATACAACTGCTCAGTATTTTCAAGAGTTGTATTTATTTCATTATTTTCTGCTTTTAATTGTTTTATCTCTGATTTAAGTTCCTTGATTTCATCTAAATTTTTCTTTTTATCCTGCTCAAGTTCAGCAACCTGTTTTTCTAGTAAAGAATTATTTTTATTTTTTTCATCAATAGTCTGTTGGAACAACTCTTCTTTTTCTTCAATCTTTTTCATATCATTTTCATAGTTAGATAATTTCATCTGTAAATCTATCTTTTCTTCATTAACTTGACCTGATTTTTTTGATAGTTGACTATTGTTATCTTTCAATTTTTTATTTTCATTTTCTAAATTTTTCTTATCATTTTCTAGGCTTTTATTAGTATCTGATAAATGTTGTATTTCTGATTCTTTGTGTTGTAATTCTTCCTTATAATGTTGTATTTCATTTTGGGATTCAATTAAACTTTCTTTTTCATGTTTATTTTCAGCTTCTAATACTGCAATATCCTTTTTTAACTGTTCATTTTCTTCAGGATCTAATTGTATACCCTCTATATAATTTGTAATTGCAGTTTCTATTGCTTCGCCCTGTTTTTTATAAGTTGTTCCATATATTTCTTCAATTCTTTTCTGGAATTTATCCCATAAACTACTCTTGATTTGAATACTTTTTCTTATAATTTTATCTTCAGACATATTTATCAGAATCCCATTATCTATATAATATATTTTTATATCTTCCTATATTTTAATGTTGCATTTTATGTTGTATAGAAAAAATATGAAAAACATCTTTAACAATCTATTTAACCATACCAATTATCATCATTAATTTCTTCCCACAATATTATCAAATTACATAATAGATGAAAAATAAATAATTAATTAATAACAAAAAACAAAAAATATTTAGAAGTGAAATTATGGTATATGAAGTAAAAAATAAGAAAAACATTGCAACCTTAGGATTACATGCAGGACAAGAAGAAACAGATGAAACAGGATCTAGAGCAGTTCCTATATATCAGACAACATCATATGTATTTGATGATACACAACAAGCAGCTAACCGTTTTGCCCTACAAGAAGGAGGTAATATATATACAAGACTAACCAATCCTACCACCGAAATCTTTGAGAAAAGAATGGCTGCTATTGAAGGGGGTACAGCTGCTTATGCAACATCAACAGGATTATCTGCTATCTTTTATGCAATAATAAATATTACTCAAATTGGAGATAACATAGTATCTGCAGATAATTTATACGGTGGAACATTTGAATTATTTGAAAATACACTAAAAGATTTAGGAAGAACTGTTAAATTTGTAGACTCACAATCACCAAATGAATTTGAAGCAGCAATAGATGAAAAAACCAAAGCGATATATGTAGAATCTATTGGAAATCCTAAACTAGACGTTCCTGATTTTGAAAAATTAGCAGAAATTGCACATTCTCATGGCATACCATTAATAGCAGATAATACAGTAGGTATTGGAACAATAAGACCATTTGATCATGGAGCAGATATCATAGCAAGCAGTGCAACTAAATACATAGGTGGTCATGGAACTACTTTAGGTGGAATCATAATAGAAAAAGGAGATTTTAACTGGGATAATGGTAATTTCCCAGCATTAACTGAACCTGATGAAACATACAATGGTCTTAAATTTTATGAAACATTTAAATCATCAGCATTTACAGTTAGAATACGTGCAGTATTAGGACGTGATACAGGGGCAGTACCAAGTCCTTTTGGATCATTCCTCTTATTACAGGGACTAGAAACACTATCCCTAAGAATACAAAAACATGGTGAAAATGCACTTGCAGTAGCAAAACATTTAGAACAACATCCAAAAGTAGCATGGGTAACATATTCCGGACTAGAAAGTAGTCCTAATCATGAAATTGCATCAAAATATGTTGAAAAAGGATATGGTGGAATAGTATCATTTGGTCTGAAATCTGGATATGATGGAGCTATTAAATTTATTAACAATACTGAATTATTATCATTACTAGCAAACATAGGTGATGCAAAATCATTAGTCATACATCCAGCATCAACTACTCATTCACAACTTACTCCCGAACAACAGAAAGCTACTGGAGTAACTCCTGATTTAATCAGATTCTCTGTAGGTATTGAAGATTTAGAAGATATTCTTGCAGATGTTGACCAAGCATTGGATAAAATATAATCAGTAATTCTTTTAATCTTCATTTTTTATTTTTTTTATTAAACTCCTTTTAAATTAATTTTAAATTTATTAAAGCTACATTAATTATAATCCATAAACTAAATCTTTAAAAATATATACCATGAACATTAAATACATATATTATATTTAAAATAAATGTAATGCTCTCAATTACTAGAGGTGATATAAATGGGATATGGAAAATCATTAGGAATTGTAGAAACTAAATACTATCAATTTACTGATGACTTAATACTAGAAACTGGAGATATACTAAAAAAACCAAAAATTGCATATGAAACATATGGAACTCTTAATGATGAAAAAAGTAATGTAATCTTAATCTGTCATGCATTGACTGGAGATGCTCATGCAGCAGGTCGACATCCTGGAGATAAAAAGCCTGGCTGGTGGGATACTATAGTAGGACCTGGAAAACCTTTAGATACAAATAAATATTTTATAATCTGTTCTAATATTATAGGTAGTTGTAAAGGTTCAACTGGACCATCTTCCATAAATCCTGATACAGGCTATGAATATGGTCTTGATTTTCCAATTATCACTATAAAAGACATGGTAAATGCTCAAAAAAAGTTATTGGATTATATGGGAATAGACTATCTTTTTGCAGTAATCGGTGGTTCCATGGGTGGTATGCAAAC
>SUTR01000027.1:0-26160 GCA_015062825.1 Methanosphaera stadtmanae | reverse complement strand
CAAAAAAAGTTATTGGATTATATGGGAATAGACTATCTTTTTGCAGTAATCGGTGGTTCCATGGGTGGTATGCAAACATTACAATGGACTGTCTCTTATCCTGACATGATACGCAATGCTATATTTATTGCATCTGGTGCATATTCAACCACTCAACAAATAGCTTTTAATGAAGTTGAACGTAGAGCTATTATTGAAGATCCAAATTTTAACCATGGTAAATATTATGATTCAGATTCTTATCCTGAACATGGATTATCCTTAGCACGTATGATTGCACATATCACCTATTTAAGTAATGATTCAATGCGTGAAAAATTTGGACGTCGATTACAAGATAAAGATCATTTCAGCTATTCATTCGATACTGAATTTCAAGTAGAAAGTTATCTTAAATATCAAGGACTAACATTTACTAAACGATTTGATGCAAATAGTTATCTTTACATAACAAAAGCATTAGATTACTTCGACTTAAGGAAAAACAATTCTCTTGAAGAAGGTCTCAAAAATGTCAAATGTAGAATGTTAGTAATATCCATATCCTCTGATTGGCTATATACACCTGAACAATTAGAAGAAGTTGTCATGGCTCTCAGTGCAAATAATGTTGATGTATCCTATTCTAAGTTAAACTCTGAATATGGTCATGATGCATTCTTGCTTGAAAATGGCCAATTAAGTTATATAATTACAAACTTCCTTTCTAAAGCTCGTGTTAAAGATGTAATGTCAAATAATGTTTTAACATTAAATGTCAATCAGGGAATTAAAAAGGCAGCTGAAATAATGTTAACTAAGAATAAAACACATATACCTATACTTGATGACTATGATAAACTTATTGGCATTGTCACTGCTTGGGATTTATCCAAAGCAATAGCAACTAACAATGATAATATTGATGAAATAATGACTAAAGATGTTTTGACTTGTTATGAAGATGACTCAATTTATGATGTCTCTTCCAAATTAAAAGAACACAATATATCAGGGTTACCTGTTATTGACAATGACCACAATGTAATAGGTATTATTACAACTGCCCATCTTTCCAATTTGATCTATAAGGATTACTGAATTTTATTCCTTATAGCATCATTATTGATTTTTATATTTACATATTTTTTATAATGAAATCCATTCTTGTATTGATTTAGCCTGTTATTGTCTAAATCACTTAATGTTGTATTAACTTTATCAATGTTGTATTTCATATTACATAGTTTATTTTTTGTTGTATTTAAATGTTTCGTATGATGTAATTTATTACAACAATGTTGTACTGAATTATTTTTATGTTGTTTTTATAAAATCTTTACAACATTATATGTTTCATTTGTTAATTAAATGAAACATTATCTATGAAATTGAAAAATTAAAAATATTTAAAAAATGATTTTAATGACTTATTTTATTAAAATAATTGCTATTATTCTTTTTTTAAATTACATCATTTCTATGTTGTATTGTTGTATTTTATGTTTATTTTTTTAATTTAATGTTGGTTTTCAAATAGTTAAATTTATAAATTTCAACATTAAATGTTTCTTTAATTTTTCTAAGTTGTATTTTATTTTTTCTATGATGTTTAATTAAATTTTCATTATCTTGAAATATCATTTTTGATTAAGTAAATATTCTTAATGTTTTCATTAATGATGCATTTATTTCTGGCTATGTTGTCATGTATTTTTTAATGTTTGAATTATAAATGTGTGACAAAATTAATGTTGTATTTTAAAATTTTAATTTTTTAAATTTTTTATACAATTATCTTCAAATCCTATAAAAAACTTCTATTTCAAGTTTAAAGAGATTTATACTCATATTATTTTATTGTTGTATTTAAAATAATAATTGATTTTAATGTTGTAATTAAATTTTTTGTAGAAATAGTTTAAAAATGGAGGTTAAAAGAAATGGTAGATATGTTAATTTACATATCTTCAAATCTATCTTCAAGTTTTTCAAGTACACCTGGAAGACTTGTGTATTCCATTTCATCTGCTGGTAATCTGTGAGGTTCAAATGGACCATGTCTTCTCATATAGTTTGCAACTTTGGTAGCTGTTGTTCTTGCTTCATCAAATGCTGGGTCTGCAAACATATCTACAGGACCGATTAATTTTGCATTACTTACTTGGAATCCAAGTCCTAATACTCGTGGAGGTCCGTCAAATCTAACTGGTCTTGCATCTGCTTCTGCACAAGGCATTAAAGGTCCGTTATGTGATCCTCTCATCCATCCACTTACAAGGTGTGGGAATGCAAATGGTTCGGATGTTTCTCCTCCTGCTGGGAATCCTGATTGTGATCTTACGATTGCTACAGGGTCATCTTTACCTATGTATTTTCCTGCCATTAAGTTTAATCTGTCAGTACTTACAGCTGCTGCTATTTCACCATCGGATCTTCTGAAGATTCTTTTAATTACATATCTTCCTGTTGAACCGATTAATGCTAATAAGTCATACATTTCATCTGGACAGCTCATAGTTACTTTTCTGTTTTCAATTACATCGTAAACTTCAAAATCAAATCCACCATGTAAGGTAGGGTCAATTACTAATCCTGCTGTGTTAAATGGATCTGCAAACATTCTAAATAATGGTAAGTTAAATGCTCCTGGTTCTGTTTTGTCACAACAATATGCAAATACAGGATCTGCTCCTCTTTCTTTAAATTCCATTTCTGCACTTCCAGGACCCATTCCTTTTATGTTTCCACTGAAAGTTTCAGATAATAAATCTTGACCTGCACCATATAATTTTAAGTCTTTTGCTATTTGTGCTCCGGACATAAATGTATCAAATGCTAATTTGTGTATTTCTTCGTTGTCTTCACCTTTTGTGTGAGTCATTATCATATCGATATCGTCACCACAGTTGGTTATATAAAAGTCTTCTAATAGTCCACTTTCTTTTGCTTCTGATAACATTTTGTTACAATTGTCTTTTAGTGCTTGGTGTGTTACTGCATGTCCTCCAACACTACCAATATCTGCTTTAATAATACTTACAGTTGTTTTCATGTATATACCTCCTAAGGTAAAAAAACGTTGTATTAGGGTTTTTATTGGATTTAACTATTCTTTTAGCAAAACCAATATGGATTCTTCATAGGATTCTAATTATTTCCTAAAAAATCACCTAATATAAAATGAATTATATATATTTTATATCTGTTTTATACTCTTTATTTTCATATTAATAAAAGTATTTATTTCATATTTAAGTAGGAATCTTCATTCTATTATTTTAAAGTTTATGTAGTATGGCATTTGCCACTTCTTGTGTATTATTGTTTCCACCCATATCTGGTGTTTTTATTTTGTCTTCTTTTATTATTTCTTCTACTGCATTTCTTATCAAGTCTGCTTCTTCTTGTTGATTTAAGTATTCTAACATTAAACAACTTGATAAAATCATTGCTGTTGGATTTGCCTTATTGAGTCCTGCAATATCTGGAGCTGATCCATGAACTGGTTCAAACAATCCTGTTTTTTCACCTATATTTGCAGATGGGATTAATCCTAGTGATCCAAGTAATCCACCTGCTTCATCCGATAATATATCTCCAAAGAGGTTTGTTGTTACTATCACATCAAACCTTTCAGGGTTAGTTACCAAATACATGGCAGTTGCATCTATATAATAATCATTAGATTTTATATTTTCATAGTCTCCTGCAATATTATAAAAAGTATCTTTAAATATTCCATCAGTCAGTGGTAAAACATTTGATTTGTGAGCGGCTGTAACTTGTTTCCTGTTAGTTTTAAGCGCATATTCAAATGCATATTTGATGATTCGTTGGCATCCGTTATATGTAATTTTTCTAAATGCTATAGTTTCATCACCATAATCCTCTTCCATATGTGCATATAAACCTTCAGAATTTTCACGTATTATTGTAAAGTCTATATTGTCATCAGTATATGATTTAATAGGTCTTTGATTTATATATAAATCTAATTCTCGTCTTAAAGTTACAATAGCACTTTTCTGTTGGGGTATTGATGTAACTGCCCCAAATAAGATACTATCACTATTCTTTGCTTCATTTATGGTATCTTCCGGTAAATTACTACCAACTTTTTCATAACACTCTTTACCTGCATCCTTATATACAAAATCAAATTTTGTATTAAGTGTTTCAAGAATATCTATTGTTGGCTTGATAACTTCTTTACCAATTCCATCTCCTGGAATTACTGTTATATTATACAATTGTATTAAACTCCATATTTTTTCTTACTTCTACTTATTATTCTATGAGTATATAATTATTTTCTAATTGATGATATTGGGGAATGGTTAAAATTCTTGATTATGAAGATATTAAATTTGATAACTATTTTAATAATATATTTTAAAATTCTAGTTAAAAATATATATTTAGAAATTTAAAGTAATTCTAAAGAAATTAAAATATACAAATAAATTAATTATAATATGAGGATAATAATATGAGTGCAGAAGAAGTAAGAAATGCAGTTAAAGATTTAAATGACTTGGATGATTTTGTCAAATTAGAAGCTGAAAATACAATTGCAATGAACATGCCTGAAGAAATCAGCGTTTTACATGAAGAATTATTAAAACCCTATCATAAAACAATTAAAATATCACTAATTGATATAGTCAAAAGCTTTAAAGATCCGGATTCAATTCCAGTATTTATAGAATTATTATTTGATGATAACAAATGGGTAAGAAGACATTCCAGTACTGCATTAGCAGATTATGGTAGCGAAGCTGTACCACAGTTAACTGAAGTTACAAAAAGTGATAATTGGAGAGCACGTGGTGGTGCAATATGGGCATTAAGTAAAATTGCAGATCCAAGTTCTCTTGATGTATTAATTGAAGCATCTAAAGATGAAAAAAGTTATGTTCGTTCAGGAACTATTTATGGTTTAGCTGCTATTGGTGGAGATAAAGCTATTGAAACATTAGAATACATGGCTGAAAATGAAGAAACCGGTTATGCTAAAGCTAATGCTATTGCAGCATTAGAAGAACTTAAAGGAGAATAGTTTTTCCTAAATTACTTTTTTTTTAAATATTTTTTTTTCAATATATGACTATTTTTAATCAAATTCTATTTTTATACATTTAATAGTTTTTTCCATTTTTAATTAATTTTTTTCATTAAAATAATTAATTAATTTCATTTTTTATAATTTATAAATGATAATATTTTTCTATCATTAAAAACATAAATATTATTGATTAACAAATAATTTAAGGAGTGAAAAATTGTATGGTTAAAATAACAATCATGGGTGCTTCAGGTACTATTGGAAAAAATGTAGCTTTTACATTAGCAAAAGAAGATCAAATACATGAAATAGTAATGTTCTCAAGACCAACTAGTAATGACAGAGTAAAAGGTGAAATAAGGGATATGTATGATGCATTGTCTGCAGATAATATTGATGTTATTTTAACACCTTCCTGTGAATATGAAGACTTAAAAGATTCTGCTATTGTGTTAATTACATCAGGAACTCCTAGGAAAGAAGGTATGAATAGATTGGATTTGGCAATACCTAATGCTAAAATTGTAGAAGAATATTCTAAAAACATAGCAAAATATGCTCCGGATTCAATAATATTGATAGTAACCAATCCTGTGGATGTCATGACTTCCATTGCATTAGATGCTTCTGGTTTTGATAAGCATAGAGTAATAGGACTGGGTAATCACTTGGATTCTTTAAGACTTAAAACTATTTTATCTAAATTTTTCCAAATCAATAGTGGAGAAATACATACTAGGGTAATAGGAGAACATGGAGATCATATGGTTCCATTATTAAGCTCAACAACCATTGGTGGAATTCCACTAAAATACTATGTTGAAAGTACTCAATTGGATGTTCCTGCATTAGTTGATGAAGTAAGAACTGCTGGAAATAAAATCATCAGTAAAAAGGGAGCAACAGAATATGGTCCATCATATGCAATATCTAACCTTATAGCAACCATAGTAAATGATTCACGAAAAGTACTGACGGTAAGTACATATCTTGAAGGAGAAGTGGAAGGAGTATATGATGTGTCATTAGGTGTTCCAGTAATTCTATGTAAAAGAGGTATCAAGGATATTATACCTGTAAGGATGGAAGATGATGAACGTATGGAATTCTTTGAAGCAGCAAGAGCTGTTAAAAAATGCACATACAAGGTTAAAGATACTTTAAAAGAAGAAGAATAGTTCTTCTATTTGTTTTTTTTTAATTAAAATTTATTTATTCTATTTTCCTATAATTCTTTTTTTGTTTAAGTTTCATGTTAAATTCTATCACTTTATTTATTTTTTAATTTTCTTAAAAAACTATTTATCTATTTAAATGATGGAATAACTAATATAATCTTTTTATTTAAATATAATAAGAAATATATAGAATACTAATAATTAAAGATAGATTTAATTATCATTAATTAATGAGGTTAATAAAATGAAAGTTGCAATAATAGGTGGAACTGGTTCTCAAGGATTAAACCTTGCAAAAAGATTAGCAATAGCTGGCGAAGATGTAATTGTTGGATCTCGTCAAGAAGAAAAAGCAATAGCTAAAGTAGATGAAGTAAAAGAATTATTATCCGAATACGATATAAAAATTGAAGGTATGGATAATGTTGAAGCTGCAAAAAATGGTGACTTATTAATACTTACAGTACCCCTTGCCGCACAAAAACCAACATTACAATCAATCAAAGAATATGTTGATGATAAAGTATTACTTGATGCAACAGTACCATTGGAAACTGCTATTGGTGGTTCTCCTGCAAGATTTGTGGATTTAATGGAAGGTTCAGCTGCTGAAAGAACTGCAAAAATACTTAAGAAAACAAGTGTAAAGGTAGTTGCAGCATTTAATAATATAAGTAATTCACATTTAGAAAATATCCCTGAACCTATAGATTGTGATTGTTTAATAGCAGGAGATGACAACGAAGCAAAACAAATAGCTAAAGAGCTTATTGAAAAACTTCCAGGTGTGGATGTTATTGATTGTGGTAAACTAGAAAAGGCAAGAATGATTGAAAAAATCACACCATTACTCATTGGATTAAACATTAAATATAAATCACATTATGGTGGTTTAAGAATTACTGGAATTCCTAAAGAATAATTTTATTAGATTCATTTTAATCTAATACTTTTTTTTTAATTTTTTAAAAATAGTTTTTTCGGACTTTAATTTTCCGAAAAAAAAAGAAAAAAGATAGGAGACTTTTTATTTTATATGTATTTTTTCTTATTACAATGCATTATCGCCTCTTTCGTTTGTTCTTATTCTTATTACATTTTCAATATTCTTGATGAATATCTTTCCATCACCAACATGGCCTGTTTGTGCTGCTTGGCATATAGCATCAACTGCTTTTTCAACATCATTGTCTGATACTACTGATACAATTTGAAC
Source organism: Methanosphaera stadtmanae (assembly GCA_015062825.1). Lineage (GTDB taxonomy): Archaea > Methanobacteriota > Methanobacteria > Methanobacteriales > Methanobacteriaceae > Methanosphaera > Methanosphaera stadtmanae_A. Next base: position 18,719 of record SUTR01000027.1, on the reverse strand, counting down.
TTTAGGTAGTAAATCTATTCTATAACTGCTTCCACGATACTTTTCTTCAATACCTAACTGTTCACCTCTACCTTTAACATCCATGACTGTAATACCTTTACATCCGATTTCTTCAAGCGAATCTTTAACAGCATCTAATCTTTCAGGTCTTATTATGGCTGTAATTTCTTTCATATTACCTTACTCCTTATATTCTATAACCTAATTCTTTATGTTCATTTATATCTAATCCTTCAACTTCTGTTTCTTCATTGACTCTAAGGCCTATGGTTTTATCAAGAACTATTCCTATAACATAGGTTAATATAAATGAATATATGGCAACTGCTACAATACTGATTATCTGGATTATTACAAGATTTGGATTGCCATATATTAATCCTGCAACACCTCCAATTGATGCATTTGCAAATACTCCTGTTAGTATAGCACCCCATGTACCGCTCATTCCATGAACTCCAAATGCATCTAATGCGTCATCATATCCTAATTTAGGTTTGAGATAACTTATTGCAAGATATGATACGATTACTGTCGTTGCTCCAAAGATAATTGATGATGCAACATCTACAAATCCAGCTGCTGGTGTTATTGCTACAAGTCCTGCAACTGCTCCTGTTACTGCACCAAGTATTGATGGTTTTCCTGTTCTTATAATATCTATTATGGCCCATGTAATCATTCCAGTTGCTGCTGCAGTATTTGTTGTTATAAGTGCATTTGCTGCAAGGCCGTTTGCTCCAAGGGCTGATCCTCCATTGAATCCAAACCATCCAAACCATAATAATGCTGCTCCCAGCACTACATATCCTAAGTTATGAGGTAGTAATCGAGTGTCTTTTCTTGGACCTAATAATAGTATTAGTGCTAGTGCTGCTACTCCACTGTTTAGATGTACTACAGCACCTCCTGCGAAGTCTAATGCTCCTAGCTGTTCAAGCCATCCTCCACCCCATACCCAGTGTGCGATAGGTATGTATACAAGTGTCACCCATATTATACAAAATAGAATCCATGCTTTTGATTTCATTCTACCTACAACTGCTCCAGAAATTAATGCAACTGTTATAGCTGCAAATGTTGCTTGAAATACTATATAAAGCAATTCTGGAATTTGTGTTCCTTGATGTATCATATCTATACTAATTCCCATTAAAAATATATTTTCAGGTATTCCAATGAATCCACCTATTGTCTGTCCAAAGCTTAATGGGTATCCATATATTATCCATATTAAACAAGCAATTGAAAATCCTATTAATGATAGGAATATAGTGTTTAGTATATTTTTCTTTTTACTCATTCCACCATAGAATAATGCAAGACCAGGTACGGTCATTAACATTACTAGGCCTGTTGATATGAGTATCCATGCCGTGTCACCTGTATTTAGTAACGCTTCTGCGGTCACTATTATATCCTCCTTTTTCTAAAGTTCGTTTTTTCATACTTTATTATTTTTTATTTTTGATTATTTATTCCTAAATATTTTTCATAATTAAAATTTATTCGGAAGTAGGAATCACACTTCCGATAATAATACTTTGACATTACTACTATATAAACTTTAATAATTAAAGAGAATTTCTTTTAAAAAAATTAATAATGTGTTTAAAAAAAGGAAAATATATGTAATCTATAAAAAATTACATATTTTTAAGATAAGCTTCTTGTAAATTAGCTATACTACTACCAGCTTCAAATTCAAATCCAAACTCTTTAAGAGTCATTTCAAGACAGGTAAAAGTCATTGAAAGTTCATGAAGACCAGTGATACCCATGTGACCAATTCTGAAAATCTTACCTTTAAGATCATCCTGACCACCTGCAAGTTCAATTTGATATTTGTCTCTCATAGTACCACGAAGTTGGCTATCACTAACTCCTTCCGGTAAGTAAATACCTGTTAAAGTGTTTGAATAGTCACCTTCACGAGCAAATAATTCAAGACCTAAAGCTTTAGCAGCAGTTCGTGTTGCTTCTGCACCAGTATGATGACGTTTGATACGGTTATCAAGACCTTCTTCTAACACCATACTTAATGCTTCACGCATAGCATAAGTCATTGATACACTAGGAGTATAAGGTGTCTGTGATTTTTCCCCACTTTTTCTCATCTTTTTCATATCTAAATAATATGTTGGTGAATTAACCTTGTCAATAACATTCCAAGCATCATCACTAACAGTTATAGCAGACATACCTGGTGGTGCTGCAATACATTTTTGTGAACCTGATAAACATATATCAAGTCCATAACCATCTACTTGAACATTATCTCCAGCAAGAGATGAAACAGTATCAACAACAAATAATGTATCATAATCTTTCATAATTTCTCCTACTTCTTTAATAGGATTTACAACAGCTGTTGAACTTTCATTATGAATCATTGTAAGAGCTTTAGCATCATCATTTTCTTCCATAACTCTTTTGATTTCTGCAGGATCTGCTGCTTGACCCCAAGGTACAGTTACTTCAATGGATTCTCCACCAAATACCTCTGTTAATTGTTGAAGTCTTTCACCAAATTTACCTCCAACAACGTTAATTACTTTATCACCTTTTTCAACAATATTTGCTATTGCTGCTTCCATTGCTGATGTTCCAGAACCTGTTAAAAGATATGATTTATTGTCTGTTTGGAAAACTTCAGACATCATAGCTGTAGTTTCATCTAAAATTTCACCATACAATGCACCTCTATGATTAGTAATAGGTTGTGCCATTGCATCCAGTACTCTTTTTGGTACTGTTGTAGGTCCAGGAATCATTAATAATGTATCTTCCATATGGAATATTCCTCCAAAAAATATTTTATTTATATAAACGTTTATTTAAAAAAATATAATAAGCATATTCATTATTCAATTACAAATTAATTATACTACTTATCATATTAATTTAATATATGTTTTTTATCCTTTTTAATTTTTTATTTCAAAAATAGATATAAAATATAATAAAATTAAAGAAGATAAAATATCATAATAAACTAGCAGTGATTCAAAAATGATAAATGTCAATTATAACAATTGGAATAAATACTATCAACAGATACTTAATGATTTTCAATTTTCACAGGAAATGGATGAAAAATCAGCACAGATACTTGAAAAATTAGTAAGAAATAAGGCAAGTTATACTCCTTCTGTTGATAAATGTATAATATTTGGAGCAGGACCCTCAATAAAAAAACATATAATGCATATAAAAAAAGAATATGATTTACGGAAATATTTGCTCATCGCAGCAGATGGAGCAACAACAGCATTGCTGGAAGAAGAAATAACACCTCACATTATAGTTACAGATTTAGATGGTAATATAGATTCTATAATTAACGCCAACAGAAATGGATCCATATTATACATACATGCACATGGAGATAATATTGGCTTAATCAGTAAATATGTACCTCAACTAGAGAATATCATTCCGACAACACAATCACAACCAACAGGTAAACTTGAAAACTATGGAGGCTTTACTGATGGAGATAGAGCAATACATATAGCCGTATATAAATATCATATGAAAACAGTAATTCTAGCAGGTATGGACTTTGGTACAGTCACAACAAAATATTCAAGACCAAACCTAAAAAGAAACATACAAGAAGCCGACGAGTTTAAAAAACATAAGTTAAAAATAGCTGAAAAATTAGTTGACTCTTTAATAAAAAATAATCCTAAAGTTGATATAATAAATCTTTGTGAAAAAATTTAGATAAAATAACTTAAACAACTGCTAATATAAAAATGAAAAATAAAATAGAAAAAAACTGTGACAATTAATAATTTTAGTGAAATAAATTACAATTGAATCACAATTTATAATTATATGTTCTGTGGGTACAATTAACTATTCTGTATAAAGTAGTTAATAAAGTATATCAAGGTATCCTTTAATTTTTGATAATTTTAATTATATAATGGTTATAAGTTATTTTCATTACAAATTTTTTATATTTAATTAATTACATTCAAATAAAATTTAATTATTAAGAAATTTTTATTGTTTTTAAAAAATTTATTTTATAATTTAATCATATTCGATAAATACTGACGTAATTAAATTAATTAATATTAGAAAATATAGAATGAATCATCCAATAAAGATGTGTAATAATAATTAATTTTGTAATAATTTTAAATTTAAAATAGAAAAAATAAACTGTGATTCTATATAATTTTAGTTTTTATATAGAAAATTATATGTTCAATCACAAGTTTTAAATTAAATATGTTCTGTGGGTACAGTTAATATATTTAGTCATAGACTAATATATAAGATGGTATGATTTTGATTAAAGTTACATTAAAAGTGTTGAAGTTTTTTTTAATAATATAAAATAATCTATTTTTTAATGATTATCCTGACAATATCATGATCTTCAACAACATGTTCAAGACCTACCTTTTGGCCCGGAAATTTAACTGAACTTCCCCATACCTTTGCATATTTAAAGTTTTTAACAAAATCTCTATGTAATTTACGTGCAACATCTTCTATGGTGGATCCGCGTCTGATGATTAATGGTTCATCCATATCAGCTTTTTTACCCTGTGGTTTTAGATATAATCTTATAAGATCAAGATCAACAAATATTCTTTCCTTTAACTCTTCCATTTGAATACCATCATCAGCAGATATGAATAATGCATTTGGCAATTCTTTTTTAAGTTTATCAAGATGTTCCTTACTTGCCAAATCTATCTTATTTACTACTATGGTCATAGGGATGTATGCTCTATTTGGTTCTAGTGCATCAATAAATCTATCAATTGTAACATCTTCCCTTAGCACAACATCTGCACTATGTATACCATATTCACTTAGTATTGAATGAATGGTCTTATCATCAAGATGTGTTAATTGTACTGTGGATACAATGTTTAATCCACCCATTTTCTTCTTGGATACTTTAACTAATGGTTTCTTTTCATTAGGTCTTACTCCAATATTACGTACCTCTTCAAGAATTACTTCTTTATGTTCTGGTTGGAACACATCAAGTACCATAATTATCAAATCTGCATTTCTTGTAGCGGATAATATTTCACGACCTTTTCCCTTACCTTTTGATGCACCTTTAATAATTCCAGGAATATCCAATATCTGGATTTTTGCATCTTCATATCTCATAATACCTGGTACGATATCCAGTGTTGTAAATTCATATGCTCCAACTTTACTGTTGGCATTTGTCAAATAGTTTAATATTGTGGATTTACCTACTGATGGGAATCCTAACAGTACTGCAGTTGAATCTCCACTTTTTCTTACAAGGAATCCTTCACCTTTGGTACCTTGACTATTACGTTTTTCAATCTTATCTTTAAGCTGTGCAATTTGAGCTTTTAATTTACCTATATGGTGTGATGTTGCCTTGTTTTTTTGCGTTTTCTTAATTTCTGCTTCTATTTCTTTAATTCTATCTTCTGCTGCTGACATTTTATCACACTATAATAAGTTGTTATTTTAATAATTGTCATTTATAAAACTAGTTTATATTTTTATAACCTATATCTATGTTTATTCCTTTTCTTTAATATTCTTATTCTATTTATGCTAGTTATCTTAAATTCATATTTCCATCATTTACACTTTACAATTTGATTGTTATAGTTAAGTGACATGCATATCATGTAGGTCAATAATTTCTAAAAAATACATCAAGTTATCTAAAACATATTAATGTTAAATTATTTAAGAAGTATGTTGTATTAGTTTATCTTTTAATTTATGTAAAATCAATATAAATTAAGAAATGAATATTCCATATTTTTTTTAAAAAAAGTTTAAGAAGAAGTTGAAAATATATGTTCTATTTTGCAACAATTGTCTTCCAAGGTCTTACATATACATTTGAAATTAATCCACTACTTGAACTATTACATACAACCTTTGCAAATGTATAAACTAGATTCATAAAACCCATTTTTTTATCATCAATTTCAACAAATGCAGGACTTTCCTGATTTGCATCCATATATATCATCACTTCATCTGCAAGTTTAACATATTCTTCTTTTGATAGAACTATTTCATTTCCAATATTTTCACTGGATACCTTTGGAGGATTGTATTTTGTAATGGTGATATCTTCAACATTATTTTCATTAGAATTATGTATAGATAATGCTAAAGCATATAATAAATTACCAATTCCTACATTTGTCTTATTAATTGATATTTTACCGGGTAATCTTTTATTTACTTCAATCCATTTTGTTAATCTGTAACTAGCATTCTGAATATCAAAAAGTGAAGCTTCAACAGGAATATCATGGTTTAAATATAATTTAACACAAATATCAGAAGGATTGCATATTGCAGTACCACCATAAATCATGTATAAATCATATTCATCATCAGCAAGGTCTGAAAAATCGTGTTCTTCACAAAATACACCATTAACTACACGACCTTCAATACGTGTAATTTGATTTACTTTAACAACTGCTTTTCCATTAACAGGATTGCCATCACTATCTGTAACTTTTGCTTTAACTACTCCTTTTTCCCATACATTAACTTTTAAGTTATCTAATTCAATCTTGGAATCCATAATTATTATTCTCCTTGAAAATTATTGTCAATCAATAGTAAGATAATGAAAATATGTGATATAATATTTAAGATAATTATCTTTGATTATTAATATATATTATGTAATTTACATATTAAAAAGATTATCATTTAAAAATAATAATAAAAATAGTTTTTTAAAAAAATTATAATTATATGATACTAAAATATTGTAACAATATTAGAATCATTATGATGATAATAGGTATTAACAAATATAATATGCTGTTTAGTCCTAATTTTTCCTTAGAATAATATATTTTACTTTCGGCAGAATAACCACGGCTTGCCATACTATTATATACACTTTCGCCCTGTTCATATGATCGAATAAACATCATCAAAAACAAATATCCTACCTGTTTAACCTTCCAAAGATAAGGTGTATTATTTGTCAGGCTAAAACAACGACTACTTTGTGCTTGTCTGATGCTTTGTAGTTGATCATAAAAGAGGAATATGAAACGTACAAATAATGTGAATATCATTGCAAATTCATTAGGCATATGAAGTTTTCTAAATGCTTCTGCAATGTCCTTCATAGGCGTAAGAAATGAAAAAAGTACGATTGATGTTATACTTATTACCAACCTGGATAAAAGAAGCTGTGCAAAAGCTATTCCCTCAAGGGTAATGTTGATACCTAATGGAAGAGTGTACAACACTTGGCCGGGTTGTATAAATGGTTGGAATATTGCAATAAATAAACCAAAAGGTAAAATAACCAATACCTTTAGTAATGCTTCCTTAATTGGTACCTTTGCTATTATAAATAATGATAGTAAATACAATTCCAGAACTAAAAATACACTATAGTTAGTTGATGTTACTGTAAAAACTATTACAAGAATCAAAACTATTAATTTGATTCTACTATCAACATTATGTAATGTACTATTAGAATCGGATATTCTTTCCTGTTGAATTAATGCATTTACACTTACCATTTATTATTCCTCTAACTACATTTATATAATATTTTTTTATTGGATAATATTTAAATAATTATAGTTATATTTGTTAAAAGTTACTTTATCATTTTATAAATAATTTTTTATGATAATATGTTCATATGTTTGAATTTAAAAAATAGTTTTAAAAAAAAATAATTGAAAATGAAATTAAATTCATTTTTTACGTTTTGTTGCTATGTAAAATACACCATAAGCAAGTATAACTGTCATTACTGCTCCAATAATTAAACAAGCTACACCAACTAATGGATTATCTTCCATTCCTTCAAGAGTGTAATCTGGCATAACAGGACTTACTACCTGTTGAGAATCAAGAACTTTTGGGTTAATATGTTCTGCTGATGCTTCTAAACCATCCGGATCACCAGATGCTAAAAATGGTGATAATACACAAACAATCAATGCAATTACGAAAATTCCAATATAAACATGTTTTTTCTCCATTTTTATCACCTATTCCATGCAAGTAAATCAGGACGTACTGATTCTAATCCTTTAATAATGATTACTGTAATAATTGCTTCAATTACACCAATCATTGCATGATATCCACCCATGTAGAATAATCCTAAACCTATTGGGAAAGTTCCACTTAAAGCCATTTCAACAGCTGCAACAAGGGAAGCTATAAAACAACCGGCCCATGCAGCAATAAAAATACTTGGGTATTTACCAATTTTACTTTCTAATGATGAGAATCCATAATAACCTACGAATCCACCAACAATTGCCATGTTAAGAATGTTTGCTCCTAAAGCGGTTATTCCTCCATCTCCGAAGAATAATGCTTGGAGTATTAATACTACGCTTAATACTATTATTGCAGCATATGGGCTACAGAATATGATTGCAACTAATGCAGCACCTAGTAAGTGTCCACTTGAACCGAAAGGTACTGGCAAGTTAAAGGATTGAATTGCAAATATTCCAGCAGCTAATACTGCAAGTAATGGTATGTATTTTTCATCTAAATTCTCTCTGCTCCATTTGAATGAGAAGTATAATGCTATTATTGCAATAACATATAATACTATACATAATGGGAGAGTTATAAAACCATCTGGTATATGCATAATCGTTCTCCTTGAATTAAATATTTTAAAAATAATTGATAATACAAATATTTTACATTGTATTACAATCTTATATAATTATATGAAAACAATACTATATAAATTATTTGGTAAATAAAAGGTCATATGAACTTAATAACACTTATTCTCAATGCTAAAGTATTACTTTTAACAAAAAAACCCTTAGATTAGTAATACTTTAATACAAGTATATATATGAAACTATTAAAAAGTAATACAAAAAAATACACATAATAATAATCAATCAATTTTAACTGTTTTTTTTTAAAAAAATAAAAGGAGGTTATGAATGTATAATCTCATGGATTATTTTACATTAAGTTCACTTTCATCAAATTCATCTGATTGTCTGGATACAAGACCATCCATTTCTTTTTCTTTTTCAGCATAGAAGTCAGGATCATGTATTGGACAACATTTAAGTTTTGCATATGGTGAATATAAATCAGTTATTTCACTTTCATTGATGTCCCTTATTTCCTTAAGTCTTCTAAGTATTGTAAGGATGGTACCATCTTCCATGAGTTTACCTAAAAATCCAGGTCTTGCATTTTCTTTCTGCATTATAAGATATATGATTTTTTGAAGTGTTAGTAAATCTAATCTTTTAATTAATTCGTGGTTGTTAATGTATTTCCAACCGGTTTCTTCCCAATCCTTAAGGTTGTCGAATGTTTTATATATGTTTTCCTGATAAAGGTCATCCTTAAAGAAGTCTGCTTCATCATCATAGTATCTTTGACCATTTTCTATTCTTACAAATTCATTGCTGGTATCCTCAAAGTATGGTATGTATTCAAGTATGATGTCCACATTTTCTATATTAGGGAATTTGAATATGTTACCGAATGATTTGTTAAGTCCAATCTGTAATGTTTTATAGTCAAGTACTTTGATGTGTGACTTTTCATCATTGAATAATCTGTGGTCCCATACAACAAGAATATTACGTATATCCTCAGTTGCTTTACATTTATATTTGATTTGATTATCAGTTATTCTTTCAATCTCCAGTAAAAGATAACTTATACGGGTAAGATTCTGTGCTTTTACAGAGTTGGTCATTCTAAGACAGATATATGGATATTTGAGTACTGGTCTAAATTTAGCATCCAATTCTTCAGGCAAGTCATGGAAGAATATTTCCATAGCAGTGGTATGTTCCATTGAATTTTCTTCAATTTGATAATAGTATTTAGCAAGCTCTCTTACACCAGCTTTTTGGAAAGTGATTGTACCCTTTGTGGTTTCAAGTACTTCTAATGTATTAAGCAACACATATAATTCAAATAATTTATCATTACTGAGGGTAGTGATTATTTCTGATTTTATTGTATTGTATAATTCCATCTTGGATGGGAATACAAATAATTCATCATATACCTGATAAACCCTTGCAAGATTATAAAGTTCATCACTATTTTTACATGCATCTTCTAATAGGAATAAGTCAACTATATCAACTTTTTGAGTCTCTTGCATATAATCCTTATTTAATATTTGACTAAATGCCTTTTTACTATCTAATATAAGTCTATTAATTTCATCCAACTTGTCACTATCAAAGTTAGCATTCTTGATGTTTCCAGCATCATTATCTTTAATGTTTTCAAACATGTACTTGATAACTTTTAATATGCTCACATATGGTTCTGCAGTTGTATCCTTATCTTTAAGGAATTCATCAAGTTTGTCAAAGTTATTAATTAAATCTTGAGTTTCAGGTAAACTAAGGTAATATGCTATTTTAAATCCTTCAAGTTCAATATCACTAATTTCAATAATCTTACTCATTATCTCTGATTCATCTTTGAAAATTTTGGTAAATAGGTAATGATGTAATCGGGTATCCACATAATTAAAAACAGTTTGTCTATCATAATTAGTCCATATTTCTTCAAATTCTTCAGCCATTATTATTCACCTATAAATAATTATTAAATAATTAACTACTAAATTTTTATTTTATTCTACTATATATAATTGTTTTTAAATTAATATATTTAAAAATATCACTATTAATATTTAAATTTAGATTAATATGATTAAATTAAAAAATAAAATATGGGGAAGGAGAGGATGCTTGTAAATTAATGGCCAGTTAATGCTTTTCCAATACTGACAGTTAAATTTGCCTCTATGTATCCTGCAACAAATAAAAGTACTAACACAATTAACATAAGAATTAAACTGTCAACAATAATCTTAAATGACAGGTCTATATGCTGTGATATGGTATTTTTCCTATCATCACTTTTTACTACAAATCCCTTAATTAAAGTTAATATTGCCTGTGTCAATCTTAAACTAGCAGCACCAGATATAATAATACCGGTTAATTCAAATATTCCATGAGGTAATGTATATGCTATAAAAGATAAAAATTTCATATGTGCACCAGTATAGCCTACAAGCAATGCATTATAAATTAGGATATATACTGATTGAATGCTAAAGAATATCCCTGATGTATAAATATTCAATGCTACACTGAAATTATTTGTAAACAGGGCTGTATGATCTAGGATGATGGTACCATTAGACACACCTTTGCGCATATTTGTCATTGCCGGATGCATCAGATTATTAAAAAATGATGGATAAAAATATGATAATATCAGAAATGTAACAAATATAACCAAGGACAATAATACATGATACTTATTGCGATTATAAAACTCCAAAGCATATCTTTTAAAACTTTTCTTAAATATCATCTAAAATTCCTCATAACTAAATACTATAAATACATTTATCAATCATATTAATTTATACTTTAGTATTATTATTTTTCAAGTAATGTCTGTGCAATTTCTTCTGCTTCTGCTCTTTTATCATTTAAATCATTGAACATCACTTCAAGTAGCTCTGAAGCACATTGTTTACAATTTCCACATACTACTTTACCTGTTAAACAATCATCACGTAGTTTACTGAGCTTTTCATCATCATCAACTAAGTGATAAACCAGTAATTCATAAATACTGCATTTATCTGGCTGTCCACCCAACTCTTTTTGTTCTTTAAGACTGTCACGACCACCAGTTTTTGCACTTTTAACCTTCTTAACCGCATCTTTAATGGAATCAGTCAGATAAATTGCACTTTTTGGTTTGCTGCTGCTCATCTTCTCACCAGTAAGGCCGGTCATAAAACGATGAAATGTAGCAGAAGGCTCTATAAATCCATATTCCTCATTAAACTTGGCAGCCAAATCTCTTGTAAGTCTGATATGTGGGTCTTGGTCCGGACCAACAGGTACGATTACTGGCTTTGGACCGCCGTTTTCTTCAAGCTGTGGATGAAGAATATCCGCTACTTGCAACAGTGGAGTGTAAATATGTGCAATGTTGGTACTGTTGTCAAATCCATAAATGCTACGCATCTGACTAAATGTAACTTTACGACCAATAGTATATGCTAAATCCTTAACTGAATCATTTTCAGACTGAAGATACAAATGGAAATTATCCTTTGTTACATCAAGACCTAATGCAATATAATTTACAATGTACTCATTGATTGCAAGATTCCATGACTGTTGTTTGTCAATTCCACGTGCAGCATAAGCCTCCATATCAGCAATAGAAAGATAAATATCCGATTTTTTCTTCTGATACCATTTGAGCTGGTCAACTACCATCTTATGGCCGATATGCATACGTCCACTAGGCATCATACCAGTCATAGTGGCAAATTCCTTACTGTTATTTAACGCATCAGTTATCTTTTCATAATCCCTATGACCAAATATAATACCTCTGGTCATAAGTTTGCTGGCATCAGGAATGTCATCAACAACATCCTTAAAATCCTTAATACCAAACTGTCCTGTCAGTTTATCATAATCTATTATTGATGAACCCCAAGGGTCTATCATATTATCCATCATTAAAAACTCCTTATATTTAATTCACTTATTTTGTTTTATTTTTTAACTTTTCTATTATGGCTTTGTCCATTCAATATTGTAATAGGTTATGTCATATTCATCATCAACAACTGCAAGCAGTAATGTTTTACGAACACCATGAGCAACACGAACATAACTCGAAAAATCCCTGACCTTAATGTTCTGTTCTTCAGATAATATCTTCACAAGAAAACTAGAATGTCCATCACCCGGTGAATGACCACGTTCATATATCCTAAAATCACTCCCATACTTAAATCCCGTCTTTATAATATAACCCCGTGTACGAAGATCCTTATAAACAAGATAATGGGAAAAGATATGCTTCTGTCGTATGATATTAGTTAAATCCTCAACACTTACACTATCATCATTTTCATCAAAAATTTCAATCTTCTCACGAATCAATAAATACAATGCTTCAATAAATGATAATTCAAGTCCAATACTAGTAAGATTACCATAATATCTACGATTATGAAGATTATGAGCATTTTCATCCTTTACAATAACTCTATCATTACATAAAACTGAATACATATATATTCCTCATAAAATACCAATATTCTTTAAGTATTCAATACTCTTATAAACATTGGGAAGACTTTTAACCTCTATAACACATATTTCATCATATTTCTTCTTCTCTAATATATTAAAAACCTCTACAAAGTCAATATTCTGACTTCCTAGTGCATCATGCATATCATATGAACCATCATTATCACTAAGGTGCACATGATGGATATGATCATTTTCAAACATTTCCTCAGGAGTATATGCATTGTTATGTGCATGACCTACATCCAATGTAATACCTGAATGAAGTTCTTCATCAACAAACTCAAATAATGCTTCCAGATTGGAATATAACAGACCATCCTGAAGAGGCATATTTTCAAGACACATCATAACACCATACTCATCAGCAAGACTTTTACACTTCAATAGTGACTGACGGTTATATTCCAAAATCTTATCAGTAAACTTCAAACCCATATTGGGAATACTTCCTGGATGGACAACAACCCTATCAGCACCCCACATATTTGCCTTACAGAATGCATCTTTCATTGCATCAATTGATGCTTCTCTTATCTTATCAATATGAGATGCAATATTCACATCACTTATCGGAGCATGAACACTAAGGTTAATGTCATAACTTGAAAAGTCATTCTCAACCAGATTATCATATGGATATTCATCCACTATTTCAAGATACTTAAATTTCTCCTTAGTAATAAACTCTAAAACATTTTCAATCTTTGCAGGATAAAATGCAAGTGTTGAAATACTTAATTTCATAATAATCACATATTCTCTTGTTATCTACAATACATTCCATTATTCTTAGAACAGATCTTCATTTCTAAGACGAACATATATTGGTTCATCCTTCTTCAATGCCTTAATGATGATTTCACCCATCTCAATATTCTTCTTCAAACGAATATTGGCTTTTTTACCAACAGTTGCCGTGAAAAGATATTCATCTTCTACAATAACATCATAACTGGCACCAATATTTTCTTTCTTGAAATTCAAAGAAAGGTAATTTCCAGAAACACTCACAGGTATTGGAAATTTAGTGTCAATGTCTTTAACTTCCAATGTTTCAACATCAATGCTAATACCGGCCTCTTCTTCAATCTTTGCAATATGCTTACCATTTCTTCCAATAACAGCACCTGTATTGTCTTCATCAATCTTAAGTAAAGCACGTCTATTGGATATTAATGAAACATCCATGATTGCATTAGGTGCAACCTTCAATACCTCTTTTCTAATTGCTTTTTCAACAATCTTACTTACAGGACTTGGTGCATCTTCATCTTGGCCATTCTTATCATGAGTTTTATTAATGTCCATTACAATGGTTTGTTCACCATATGTATAAATTTCATATAACAGCTCTTCTGATTCCAAATCCTTAATCTCAATAACTGGCCTTGAAAGATCAGCTTCAAGCATACCTGTAGGTACCTTTACAGTAAGTTCAATTGAATAAACTGCTTTGATTTGACCATCTTCAATATAGATGGTAGTGTCAATAACACTAGGTATAATACCAAGCTCAAGACGACCTAAAAATCTCTGAACAGCATCAATAGCACGGGTAGCATGTACAATACCAATCATTCCCACACCTGCTAGACGCATATCTGAGTATATTTCAAAGTCATGAGTCTTTCTAACCTCATCAAACAAGGTAAAATCTGGCCTTACAAGCAACAGTATGTCTGCAGTATTTTCCATATTGCCTTCAAGTGGAGCATATTGTGTAATGTTATCATCCAGGTTTAAGTCACGAGGTGATTCCATAGTCTTAACAATTTTCTCCAAATCATAATAATAATACTCGGCAAGTGCCTGTGCAAATGTAGATTTACCTGCACCAGGACTTCCTGCAACAAGAATACCTCTTGCATCATTTGATAATCTTTCAAGAAGCTTTGCAGATACATCATAATCATCAAGATCTAACTTAGTTACAGGCTTAATAGCTGTAATTTCCAGTCCATCTGAAAATGGTTGTCTAGCAATGGTAACACGTAAGGTACCAAATTGTATGACAGTAGCACCACGTTTTTCAATTTCAATAAAGCAGTCATGACGTATACGGGCTTGTTCAATAATCTCCTTTGCAATACGATCCAAGTCACGATAACGAAGAGGAACATAATCCAATTCTACAAGTTCTACACTGCCTGGCCTTCCACGTTTTGCAATAGGTGTTGTGTTTTCCCTAAGATGAATGGAGGATATTCCTTCACTAAAGTATCCTTCAAGTTCGGTTTTCACAACCTCCACTACTTCAACTTCCTTTTCATAAAAGTATGTTTCAACACCCTGAGCCTCAGCAATGTCACTTTGGAGTTTGTCGCTAGTTACAAGAATTGCATTGTATTTTCTTGCAATATCCCTAATCATAGCATCAATTTCTCCACCACTTGCTATAGAAATCTCATCAAGTTGTGGACGGCGACCAACAAATTTGATTGTAATGATTCCTTCCTGACTAAGTCTTCTAAGATTTTTTAACTCTTCAATACCTCTATATCCATGTTCTTTTCTTTTATTTGCATGATTTTCTATCTCTGACAATACAGCTTCTGGAATTAAAACTTCTGCATCAGGATATTTTTCCTGTACAAGTTCACTAACCATTTGATCTATAATTATACTAGTATCCGGAACAATTTTGGTCATAAATAAGTCCCACCTATCTAATAGATTTCATCAGGATTAAAAATCTTCTCATCTAACTCAATAAGATTCTCATTATCATCAGATAATTTACTATAAAAACAGGAGTAATGTCCAGTATGACATGCTCCACCTGTCTGTTTAACCATAAATATTACGGCATCCTTATCACAGTCAAATAAAATGTCTTTAATCTCTTGTGTATGTCCGGATTCTTCTCCCTTAAACCATATGCTATCGCGACTAGTACTATAATAATGAGCATATCCTGTCTCTATGCTCTTATCATATGCTTCCTGGTTGATAAATGCAAGCATCAGAACTTCTTTACTTTCATAATCTTGTGCTATTGCAGTTGCAAGTTTTTGATTATTGATTTCATGTCTAAAGTTAGGTTTAATCAAAATACTTAACCTCCACTTATTTCTTAAGAATAGTATCAACAAGTTCATCCATACTAATATTTACCTGTTCTTTTGTAGCCATTCTCTTAAGGGTAACAGTATTTGTTTCTACTTCCTGCTGTCCAATCATAATAACATTATCAATATTCTGACTATTTGCATAGGAAAGGTTTTTCTTAAGTTTCTTGCCCTTAAGGTCAATGTCAGTTATAATATTGGCTTCTCTGAGAACTTGTGCCACAGATATTGCATTCTTCTTAAATTCATTCTTTATAGGAATTACCAGTACCTTAGGTATTTCATCAGTTGGAACTTCAATGTCTTGTCTGTGATATGCTTCAATTATTCTATCAAATCCTATTGCAAAACCACTTGATTCAACTTCCTGTGAATCAAATAATCCCATAAGATTATATGTTCCTCCACCAGCAACTTGCTTTTCAGCACCAAGATCTGGAACATATACTTCAAAGACAACTCCTGTATAATAGTCAAGTCCTCTTGCAATTGACAATTTAACAGTATAATCATCACAACCAAACACTTCAAGAATATCTAGGATTTCCTCAAGTTCTTCAGCTGCTTTAAGACTATCTGGAACTTCGGTTAATTCATCTTTTAATTGGATAAGTTCATCTTTGGATCCATTTACATTTATGATATTATTTATAATATCTTTGTATTCATCAGTTACATTACAATCATCCAATATTGTATCAAGTAATTCATAATCTTCCTTATCAATACTTGCTATGATTTGACTTTGTTTTTCTGTTTCTATCTCCAGTTGAGTAAGAACTCCCTTGATAATTCCAAGATGGCCTATTGCAAGTTCAACATTTTTAATATTTAATCTTGACAATGCATCATTTAACATTGAAATAATTTCTGCTTCATTATAGATTGGTGTTCCACCAATAACTTCTATACCAAACTGCCAAAACTGTCTAAAACGTCCTGCCTGTGGTCTTTCATATCTGAAACAACTACCAAAATAGTACATTTTCAATGGTTTTGGAGCCATTCTAAGATTATTATTATATAAACGAGCAACACTAGCGGTCATTTCAGGTCTTAATGTTAGATCACGTCCACCCTTATCCTGGAAATGGTATAATTCCTCTTTAATTCCTTCACCGGATTTTGTGGTAAACAATTCAAGATCCTCAAATATTGGAGTTTTAATCTCGTTAAATCCATAACTTTCAACAACTTCACGTATAGTATTTTCAATATACTTACGTTCCTTCATATCTTCTGCTAGAAAATCTCTAGTACCTCTGGGTTTTTTAAAATCCATAAAATTCACATTCTGATTTTTTTTTCCTTGATATGATAAATGTTATACTAGAATACTCACACAATGATTCATAGATTAAACCTTGGATAAACAAACTAATATGCAAATATGATATCTTATAAATAGATAAAGGATTGCTTAGTATTATTCATCAAAAAATAGTAAACATGGAATTATTATCATTTATCTATTATTTAAATCTAAAATATAGAAGTAAACATCCACATAAACAGATGAACAAACATTTTTATTCACCTCTTTATAAGGAGATTTATAACTACTTTCAAATATATTAAAGATATATAATTAATACTATAAGTCATTATTGAATTAAAAAACAAAAAAATAAGCAAGAGACAAAAAATATGATAACTGGAAAAACTAAGATAATAGGAGTAGTTGGAAATCCTATAGAACACAGTCTGTCACCACCAATGCATAATAATGCATATAAACAAATGAATATGGACTATGTATATGTAGCATTCAGTGTAGATAACATAGAAAAACTCATAGAATCTGCAAAAACATTAAATATTATAGGATTAAATATAACAATTCCATACAAGACCCAGGTAATAGAATACCTTGATGAAATAGATGAAACGGCCAAACAAATAAATGCAGTAAATACCATAACATTTAAAAACGGCATAGCAAAAGGATACAATACAGACGGAACTGGAGCAGTCAAATCCATACTAAAATACACATCATTAAAAGATAAAAATGTACTAGTAATAGGAGCAGGTGGTGCATCCAAAGCAATCACATTCACATTGCTAAATCAGGAAATAAAAGAATTAAACATAGCAAATCGCAGCATTGAAAATGCACAAAAACTAAAGGATAATCTCATCAAACAAACAGGATATGAAAATATTAACTGTCACAGGATAAAAGATGTTGAAAGCATTATTGAAGATATGGATATAATCATAAACACCACACCCATAGGAATGTATCCTAATACGGATGTCAATCCACCAATAATTACAGATAAAATATCCCAAAAACACACGGTCATGGACATAATCTATAATCCAATGGAAACAACACTACTAAAACAAGCAAAAGAAAACGGTGCAACAGTAATACCAGGAACACATATGCTAATAAACCAGGCAGTAACTGCATTTGAACTCTTCACAGATAAAGAACCATCATATGAATCATTAGAAGAAGCATTGCTAGAACAGCTAATGCAATAAACTGTTAAAAATCTGTAAA
>SUTR01000026.1 GCA_015062825.1 Methanosphaera stadtmanae | reverse complement strand
TTATCCAATAAGTGTAAGTTATTATATAAATTATACTGATCTATCAGGAATTTATGCAAATAGTTCCTATTATAATAGTTTTGATATTTATCATGTATCAAATTATATAGTAGAAATAGATGATGTAATAGTAGAATATGATACTCAAGAAGTATCCATTCCAATAATAATTAAAGATGCTAATGGGAATGAAATAATGCCTGAATTCACAATAAATGATTTAACTTTATATGGTTCTCATATTCCATATAATCGTGAAGGAAATTTTATAATTATATCAAGAGATCAATTTTATTCAACTGGAACTGATACTTTAAAATGGGCTATACAATTTGAAGATCAATCTTTAATTCAAACTACTTCTTTAATTATAATTAAACGAGTTCCGCATTTCAATTCAGTTTATGATAGAACAGTTTATAAAGATGAATATTTAATCTCAATTGATTGTACAGTATATGATGATTATTGGGATGAACTTGTTTATGGGGATGGCCGAAAAGTAATTGTAACATTAGATGGCCAAGTATATGAAACAATAAATTTATATGATGAATATAGTTATGATTCAGATATATATGTTGATGATTTAAGTGTAGGTGAACATAACGTTACTTTATCATTTATTGATGAAAGTGGGAATTATTCAAATATTGAAAGAACATTTAAAATAATTAAATTAGACACATTAAGAACAACACTTAGTGTTAATGATATACCTATAATTTTTTCAACAGATGAAAATGTAGAGATAAAATTCAATGTATCTGAATATTCTACAGATAATCAAGTAACAAAAGGTAATGTTTCATTTATTTTCTATAAAGATGATGAACAAATTTTATTAAAGACAGTTGATGTAAATGAGACTGAACTAACTATTGGCTTAAATGATTTATTATCATATTATGATACAATAAATTATCCATTATATGTTCCTGTTATCATATCTTATAATGATTCAACAGGAGAATTCCAAAATGTAACTGCAGAAAAATATGTAAATATATATAAATCATCAGTTAATACGGTTGAAGTGCCTAATATGGAAGGTAATATTAGGGATGATATTATAATTCCAATTACTGTTAGGGATGAATATAATAATATTATTAATCCTGATGAATATAGAGTTACAATAACAAATCGTCCTGGAAATATGGATTTAACTAAAGATGAAAATAATATTAGATTATCTACAAATGGAGTATATGCTAATAATTATACATTAGAATGGCTGATTATATTTGAAGATGGTAGTGTATCAACAACAAATTCCTCATTAATATTAAAACAATCTATGATTCCAAGAGGTAATCATACTATATATAAAAACCAAAAGGAATATTGGTTTGAGATAGAAGTCTATAGTTATTATGATGATTCATGGGATTATAAAACAATTCCTGGAAGTGTAACTATTCAAATGGATGGAGAAATATATAAAGTTATCGATTCTTTTAGTGGTTATGACTATAATTGTGTGAGTGTCTCAGATTTAAGTATTGGTGAACATAGACTTTTATTCATATATGAAGATGAAAATGGTAATAATCTATGTAATAGTACTGTAATTTTGAACAAGATTAACACAGAATTAACCAATATTAATGGAGAGTTTCCTTATTATATTTTTATAACAGATGAAAAGATTAACATTAATTTCTCTGTATATACTAGTAATACCTATCAAAAAGTGAATGAAGGTGTTGTGACTTTAAGTGTATATGATTATGATACGAATAGTTATGTAGAACTCCAAACTGTAAATGTCGAAGAACAAACTTTTACTATAAACACTAATGAAATATTAACACATTTAAACGATAATTATCCAACAGATGCAAATTTTCAATTATATTATAATAATATAACTGATAAATACTCATCATCTAATACTTATTATTCTGTTGATGTATATGATAAATTTCCAGTTAATTTAGAATTTAATAATTATATTCTTGATGATGATTATACTACATTTAACATAAGTGTTAAAGATTATGAAGGAAATGATATTTCACAGGGTGAAGTTACAATATCTGGATATGATATGAATAATAATGATGTTACATTTACTCAAAGCAGCCAAGTATCCAATGGAATAGCATTAATTACAATAACCTCACCTAATCTATATGAATATACCGGTGATGAATTCTATTTAACAATAAAATATCATGAAAATAATACATATGAAGATTATGAAACATCTAGATATGAAATTATAAGAGAATCATTATTTATAGAAATAAATGATATGATAGTACCAGAAGATGATTATATTATAATACCATATGTATTAAAGAATAAAGAGGGTGAAATATTATATTTAGATGGAGATATTAATCTTTATATAAATAATTCTTCTTATAATTATTACATCGAAGAAAATGAAATAAATTTCGTTTCATGGAAAGAAGGTGTCTATAATGTTTTCGTATCATTTGAAACTGATGAAAAGTATCAACAAACATTTACTACATTTACATTAACTGTGAAAAAATTGAAACAAACACAGATAAATTATCTTAAATATGATATAAATGAAGATTCTACAACATTTAACTTTAAAGTACAAGCATATGATGATGATTTAAATACATGGGTAGGTGTAAATACTGGAATGGTTAATGTAACATGTAATATAAACGATACTTTATTTACTGCTACTGGATCTGTAGTTGATGGTATTGCCGCAATTACTTTTGATGGATTAAATATTCAAAAATATGTAGGTCAAGAATTTTTCATTTCAGCATTATATCATGATGATGATTATCAATATCGTGATAGTAGGTATGACAATTGGAAACAAATAAACAAATATTTAACCATTCATGTAAATGATACTATAGTTCCAAAAAGTACTTGGACATATGTACCAGTTGTACTAAAAGATATTAATGGTACACAGATAGATCCTGAAGGAACTATTTCCATTGAGCCCCACGGTCCTATACAAGTAGAATATGATTATTATAATAAAACTCTTGGAATATTATATTATGGTGATAATCTTGGAACTTATGAATATACATTAAAATTCGTAGATATGTATGGGGATTATGAAACTGCTGAAACTGTTGTAAATTTAACATTTAAAATAATAAAAAAGGTTAATGTGAACTATTTATCATATGATACTGAAGATGATTCTACTTTATTCAAATTTTCAGTAATAGATGAGCATGGTTTAAATGTAACAAAAGGCTCATTAAATATTACTATAGAATGTGATGGAGAACAAAAATACACTCAAGAAAATATAGAAGTAATGGATGGAATTGCTACTTTAAATGCTCAGAATTTTGTATTTGATAATTATAGAGGTAGTATTTGTACAATATACTATAATTATACAGATGGTAATGATACTTATTGGGATTATCAAAATCAGACATCATTTACTGTTAAAGATACATTAAATCTAACTGCAAAAGATACTAGTGCTATGTCTTGGGAATCAATAAACACTACATTTACATTAAAAGATAAAGAAGGAAATGATGTTGGTATAGATGGTTATATAACTATTACAGATGCTTCTAATAATAAATATGTGGATGAAGTCTATGTTGATAATTCATTTATTACATTTAGTAGTAATAATATTAATTATCCCGATATTTATCATCTTAAATTACTTTATAATTCTAATGACGGACTTTATAGTAGTAATGTATATATAATTACTGTTAAATTGTATTATCCTGCAGCAATTTATTCTGTTGAAGAAGAATATGTTTATAATAAAACTACCGATTCCATTGAGGATATCAGATTTAATTTATTTGATCCAAGTTATGGAAATGGTACATTATTTGCATATCTAGAAAATGATGTTGATACAATTGAAATTAACGTACATTCTAATAATGTAGATCGTATAGATTTAAATGAATTTAAAGATAAATTTAGACAAATGCAAGCAGGTTCTCATTTATTAACTATAAAATATATCAGTGATTCAGAAGTAATATTACCAAATATTACAACAACAAAAATAATGATACCAGGTACATCAACTATTAACACTGATAAAGAGGAATATTCCTATTATTCATCAGTAGAGGATAATGTTGAATTAACTATCTATGATGAGAGCAATAACAATGGTACTGTAGTAGTATATCTTGTTGTTGATGATAATGAAATTCCTATTATGGCATATTATAATATGCAATCAGAAAGCATATCATTAAATTCAATTGCAAAACAATTAGAAAGTAAATATGGATACACACAAGGTGACAGTGCAAATCTTAAATTAGTATATAACAGTGATTTCAAATATTTAGACATTAGTCAGACAGAATTTACAATCAACTTTGTAGAAGAAAAATTATCTATTACTTCAGAGGTTCTAAATGATACTGTTGGATGTGTAGAAGTAAAAGTTATAGTAACTGATGATTATATTAACGAGCCTGTAAGTAATGTTGATGTAACTATTAAATTAGATGATGTTAGAACTGTTTCAGCAGTAACTGATGGCAATGGACAAGTAACATTAACACCAGATGTAACATTTGCTGACCAGACATATGATATAATAGCAGTATATAATGATAAACAATACAATCAGACAGAAGAAATTACCATAAAACAAAGATCAACCGAAATCATATACACAATAAACAACAATATTGAAGGTAACGTGGATATTGAAATTAGTGTAGTTGATAAAGCAACAGGTCAAAAAGTATCAAATGCTGATATTAAAGTAACAATACCAGAGCAACCTGAACAAACATTAACCACAGATGAAAATGGTGTAAAAACAATCAATCCAGAATTAACACCAGGCACATATGAAATACCAGTAGAATATCCAGAAACTATAAACTACACACAATCACAAAATACAATTGCAATTACAGTACAGGAAGAAGACAACAGAATCAAAGAATTAGAAGAACAATTAAGACAAGCTAATGATAACATAACACAATTAACACAAGAAGTAAAAGACTTAAACGATACTAAAAACAACTTAACAAATCAACTTGCACAGGCTAATGATAAAATAGCACAACAAAACGATACAATAAACAATTTAAACAACAATATCACACAACTTGAACAACAACTAGCAAATGCAACTAAAAACATCACAGACCTAAAAGATAAACTAGCAGCATCACAGGCTAATGCAACACAACTTAAATCACAGCTGGACTCAGTCAATGCAAGTCTAAATGATGCTCAACAACAAATAGCACAACAGGAAAAAACAATAGACAACTTAGAAAAACAATTAGCACAGGCAAACAATAATATAACACAACTAAAATCACAGGTAAATGATTTAAACAATACAAAAACAAACCTTGAAAAACAATTAGCACAGGCAAACAATAACATCACAGACCTAAAAGATAAACTAGCAGCATCACAGGCTAATGCAACACAACTTGATTCACAGTTAAAAGCATTAAACCAGACTAAAAACAACCTAGAAAAAGAATTAAATGAAACAAACAAAAACCTTACAACAGCAAAAGAACAGATTAACACATTAAACAACAAAGTAAACGACTTAAATAAACAATTAACAAACGCTAAAAATAACATTACAGCACTTAACAATACATTAAAAGACTTGAATAATACTATTAATAATCAGAATAAGACAATAGCTGACCAAAACAAAACTATTAATAATCAGAATAAGACAATAAATGATTTGAATAAAACCATTAATAATCAAACTAAAACTATTGATAACTTAACTAAACAAATAGAAAACTTAACAGCTATTAAAAATATCACCTTAACTGTAAGTGCAACAAATACTAGTGTAGGATCAACAGTTACATTTACTGCAACACTAAAAGAGTCTACAGGTGCTGATGTAAATAATGGTTTAGTATCATTTAAAGTTAATGGTGAAACACTTAAAGATGAACAGGGAAATACAATATTTGCAAAAGTATCTAATGGTAAAGCAAGTATCAAATACACAGCACAAAAAACATGGTATAATAAAAACTTAACAGTTATGGCTGCATACTCTGGACATGGATATAATGAGTGTAGAAACACAACAAACAACTTTGTTGTAACTGCAGGTAAAGTCAACCTTAAAATAGCCGATCAAAAGGCGCATGAAAATGGTGAAAATACACAATTTGTAGTAACAGTTACTGATGACAATGGAAATCCAATAAAATCAGGTCAAGTACTTATAAAAATTAATGGTGTAACCCTTAAAGATGCAAATGGTAAAACAATCACTGCAAAAGTAGCTAACGGTCTTGCAATATTTGATTATAAAATTGCATTAAGTGCAAGAGTACATGATATTACAGCAGTATATTCTGAAAAAGGATATCAAAGAACAGAAGCTAAAAATACATTAAATGTAACTAAAGGTGAAGCATTTATAAGAGTAGATCCAATTAAAACAAGTAGTGATACTACACAAGTAACTGCAAATATTGTAAATCAATTTAAGGTTAATGTTGATTCACAAGTAGCAGTAGCATTCAAACTAAATGGTAGAACAGCTGCTAGAACAACTGCAGTAAATGGTGTAATTAATGCTACACTTGATACTAAATTTACTCCAGGCACATACTTACTTGAAATCATTATTGGAGAAACAGGTATGTACAAGTCTGACAGAGTAACAACTACAATAATAAGAAGTTAATTATTTTTTAACTTTTTTATTTTCTTTTTTTTTAAAAAATAGTGAAGGGTAAGTTTTTAATCAATTTCTAATGAAAAAAATTCTTTTTGATGATTTATCTTTTAATTAATTAAAATTATATGCTAATTTTATTAATTGGATTCTAGTCTTTATAGTAAAGTCCTGGCTTGAATGCATCGTCTACTTTTTCTCCAACCTTGAAGTAATCGTATAATACATCATCATAGACTATCGGATCTACTTTTTTCATTGATATCTTACCATCTTCCAGGACATCTTCATCTGCTTGAATGTTTACTATTTCTCCTATAATTTGTGTATGACTTCCTACTTCTGTTATATTAACCACCTTGCATTCAACTGATACTTTCATCTGGTCAATTACTGGTGCATTAACATATCTTGCTTTGGTAGTTGTAAATCCTACTTTTTCTATCTTATCCTCATCATATCCTGATGCAATTCCAAGATAATCAGTCTGTGCTACCTGTGTAGTGCTTGGTATTCCCACTACAAATTCCATAGTCTGATGTATGTCCTTTAACGTTTTTCTTTTGGCAGTGGTGTTGATTGCTATCATTATGCATGGTGGATTGTGGCTGCACATTGCTGCAAATGCAAGGGTACATGCATCTGCCTTTTCATCTTCATCATATGCGGATGCTATTATTGCAGGTGCAGGTTGCATAATTGCTCTTGGCTTAATGTTTATCTTTTCTGACATAGTATCATATTCTAGTATTCTTCATAGTGTATTCTTGTCTTGTCAAATTTATCCATAAACTTGTTTTCATATCCTTCTGCCGGATATCCTACTGTTATTATACAGTATGGCTTTACCTCTTCTGGAAGCTTGAATATTTCTGTTATTTTATCTTCTACTTCCTTATGGGTAGCTACTCCATTCCATAATGCTCCTAGTCCCAGGTTGCATGCTTCAAGCAGCATGTTTTCTGCTGCTACTCCCATGTCCTGTTGCCATATGCTTTTGTAGAATGCTTTTTCAATATTTGCTACCAGTACTATTGCTGCTGGTGCATCGGTTACACGTGGCTTTACTTCTCCTATTTTTTCAAGGGTTTCTTTGTTCTTTACTATGATAAACTCCCATGGTTCACTTTTAAGTCTGCTTCCTGGTGCTTGCATACCAGCTCTTATGATTTTTTCAATATCTTCGTCTTTGACTTCTTCAGTTGTGTATTCTCGTATACTTCTTCTATTATTTATTACGTCTTCAAATTCCATGATACTATTTATATTAGTTGAGATTTTTAAATTTAATTCATTTAATTAAAAAAGGATGTTTATTTTTTCTTATTATTTTAATTATTACTATTTTTTAAATGATTTAAAAAGGAGTATTATCTGTATAATTAATATTCATTAATATTTTGGTATTTAGGTTATCATAAATTAATAATATCTTATATAATTTCCTAAGATTTAGTTATACTTAAAAAAAGTTATTTATATATCTTTTTTTAATCAAATTAATAATTATGAAAAGAATGTTATTATTCTCATATAGTTAAATGATTTTTTGTGGTGTTAGCTATGAATAATTATCACAAAGAGGTTAAGAAAGTTATAATTGTGGTATTGGTTTTAAATATCTTGATGGGTGCTGTTAAGGTAGGTTATGGTCATTATTCGGGTATTTTAAGTGTTTCTGCTGATGGTTATGAATCGCTTCTTGATTCATTAGCAAATATAATAGCTTTAATAGCAGTATCATTATCTGGTAGGCCCAGGGATATAAATCATCCGTATGGCTATCATAAAGTTGAAACTTTTGCATCAATACTTATAGGAATGTCATTAATTGTAGTTAGTTTTCAAATTATATCTCAGGCAATTGATAAGTTCTTACATCCTCAAGTATTGGAAGTATCATCAGTTGGATTTATAATAATGATTATGACGTTGCTGGTTAATATTGCTCTTTCCCGCTATGAAAAGAAAAAAGGATCAGAACTAAAAAGTGACCTATTGATGGCTGATAGTGATCATACTAAAAGTGATGTATTAGTTACCAGTATTGTTATATTTGGATTAATATTAGTTCGTCTAAATCTCTCATATATGGATTCGGTAATATCAATTCTTATAGCATTGTTGATTGTCAAAACAGGTTATGATATATTAAAAAGTAATTTCAATATACTTTTGGATGTGAATATTATACCTACAGTAGATATATGTAATTTGTTATATGAAATAGATGGTGTTTATAATGTTCATAATGTAAGAACAAGAGGAACAACATCAAATGTTTATGTGGATTTACATTTGGTTGTTGATTCTGATTTATCAATCAAAGATGCTTATAAAATTTCAGAATCTTGTAAACAAAAACTCTATAATTCTTATGATGAAATACATGATGTTTTAATCAATCTTGAAAGTGAAGAAGGATTGAATGATGCCTTTGAGTTAAAATAAACTCCCTTTAATTACTTTTTTTTATCTAATATTATAATATATTGATGTTATGTATTTTTTGTAAATCGGGCTATTCGATTGTTTCTACTTCTCAAAAATGGTGATATTAGTCTTATGAATATTGGTGAATATCTTTTCATTTGATCGGTTAGATTGTAATCTGCCTGCAGGTTGTATGTTGGACATAGTTTTTCAAATTCATTGCTTTCATTTACTCCCCACTTGAATTGGGCTCCGGTTGTTCTTACAGTATCATGTACTTTCTGATTTTTTACCATCCAGCTGCTGGTAAATTCAAGTAGTAATTCTACATTGTGGAAGTTATCAGATATTTGATTGAATATTTCCTTTACTTCTTTTTCATCCATGTACATTAGGAATCCTTCAGCTATTACTAGTATATTTTCCTTCTCTTCTATTTGATCTATCCATTCAAAATCCAGTACTGACTTTGCTATGTTTGTTACACGTTCATTGGTATTGATTAGTTTTTCTCTTAAGTCTATTACTTCTTGAAAGTCTATGTTATACCATTTTATTTGTCCGTTGTCTACTCTGGTGAATCGGTCATCTAGTCCACATGCTATGTTTATGATGGTTGACTGTGGATTTTCTTTGATGTATTTCTTTGTTTCGTTATCTAGTATTACGGTTCTAGCGGCACATCCCCAGAAGTTCATCTTGTTTGTTGAGGTTTTGAATCTTTTCTTGAAGTCATAGTCTAGGGAGTCCATTACTTTTATTGCTGTGTTGTCTATGAAGTCAGGGTTGTCTTTTTTGCTTTCTATTGCTCTTGAGTATAAGGGTACGAGCATGGTTTCACTTACTGATGATAAGTCTACTTTTTCTTTCATGTTATTTTTTCTCTCCTATGATTTTTTTTGTTCATGTTTTTTATTTTATATTTAATATAATATAAAGTTTAGGTATACCTAAATTTAAAGGAGAGGTATTAAAAGTAATCAAATTCACATCATATAATATCATAAAAAAAGAAGTTTATGATAAATACTCTTAGTAGCCCAAGAGTATTTTAATTCCAAGCAGTATTAATATAACACCACCAAGTATTTCAAACTTATCTCCAAAATAGTTTCCTAATTTCTTGCCTAGGAATATTCCAAGTAATGTAAATAGGAATGCTACAATACCAATAATTACACATGGAAGAAGTAGACTTGTATTAAGCAGAGCAAATGTTATGCCCACGGCAAATGCATCAATACTTGTTGCAATTGCAAGAAGTGTAACTTCCTTAAAGCTAAACTCATCACCTACCTCTTCATCATCTGACAGGCTTTCACGAATCATATTTGAACCAATAAGAAACAGCAATATAAATGCAATCCATGGAGCAACCGATTTAACAAATACTGTAATAGTACTTCCTGCAAGATATCCAATCACTGGCATTAAAAACTGGAATCCTCCAAAAAATATAGCATACCATAATATCTGGGATTTAGTCAGATTTTTCTGTGTAAATCCCTTGGTAAGTGATACGCTAAATGCATCCATAGCAAGAGCAACAGCTATTAATGATATTGACACTATTTCCATAATCTGACCTGATTTATAATTATTATTTAAACATCTTTCATTAATGATACTATCTGAATCATCATAAGTCATTTAATATGGCAACTAATAATTCAATAGTATTTTCTATATCACTGGCACTTGCTACACTAACCGGTGTATGAATATATCTTGTAGGTACACTAATAACTCCTGTGATAATTCCATCCCTATTTAAGTGTATTGCAGTACCATCAGTTGTTCCACCATCACTTACCTCTAATTGGATAGGAATATCCTCTTTTTGTGCTGCATCAATAATCATATCCTTCATTACCTTAGGTGTAATTACACCATCACCTGAACGATCTGCAAGTATAACTGCAGGTCCGGAACCCATCTTGCATGGTGCTTCCTCAAGTGTAATGCCAGGATGATCTCCAGCAAGTGTCGTATCAAGTGCAAATGCATAATCTGGATTTAAGCTGTAACTTGAAACCTTTGCACCTTTAAGGCCAACTTCTTCCTGTACAGTTCCAACACCATATATTGTTGCACGACTTTCTACTCTTTTCATGATTTCCATCATCACATAACATCCAATTCTATTATCCAATGCCTTTCCCATTACCTTATCATTAGGATATTCCTCAAACCAACTTCTGAATGTTATCATATCACCAATGGATACCATTTTTTTTGCTTCTTCTTTATCGTTTGCACCAATATCAATAAACATTTCAGTATATGGAATAACTTTCTTTCTTTCTTCAGGCTTTGTAACATGAGGTGGTTTTGAACCAATTACACCAGGTACCTTTTCATCATCAGAATGTATGATGACTGCCTGGTTAATTAGCATCTGATCATTTATTCCACCAATCTTTATGAATTTAACAAATCCTTCATCCGTGATGTGTTTTACCATAAGTCCTATTTCATCCATGTGGGATGCAAGCATTACTGTTGGCCCATCATCTTCTCCTTTCTTGGTACATATGACATTACCCATAGTGTCTGTTTCGATTTCATCAGATACTGGTTTTAGTTCTCTTTTTATAATTTCTCTGATATCTTCTTCATTTCCTGATATTGCAGGTGTTAGGCTAAGTTCTTCTAATAATTTCATATTTCTTATTGTTGTCATCGTTATTCTCCTTATTATAGAATCTATCTTTTTTAGTATTTTAAAATTTTATTTTTTATATAATTTTATTATAGTAATCTTTATTATAAACTTTGTAAATATATATTAATAACAGATTCTCTTATGATACATAAATTGTATTATATAATAAAAATGTCACTGTAAAATTATTAGTATAAGAGTATTTATACTTTGAGAATCATTTAAAGGGGTATCTATTATTGTTTTATATGATAATGGATAATGTATTTGTAATTAGATTAAATAATCTATAATAATGATAGATAGGTATATGGGTCTGCTTTCATTATTGTATGACTTAATTTATTGAAGGAAAACTATTTTTATATAGGATTATTCTATTGATGGTAGAAAATTTATTCATATTACTTTTTTATATAATAAAATGATTTGCTATATTCTCATGGAATAAATAGTCCTATTCCTTTATTAATATCTGAATACTATTTTTTTTAATTACATTACAATTTCCTATTCGACTATTGGAGAGTAATTAATGAAGATTAAATCATTTGCACCGGGTAAAATAATATTGTTTGGTGAACATTCAGTTGTACATAACAGGCCTGCTATTGCAGTAGCTATAAACCGGGGTGTAAATGTAGAATTATCCTCAAGAGAAGATAATATTGTGCATGTAAATGTACCAGTCATTGATTATGAAGCTGAACATGAATTAACTAATTCTAAACTTAATTATGTTATTGATAGTCAGAAAAAGATGATTACTGATTATATTTATGAGGCAATTAATCTTTTTGAATTAGATAAAGGATTTAATATAACAGTAGATATTAACATGTATCTAGGTGCTGGACTAGGCTCATCAGCAGCTGTAACAGTATCAACACTAAAGGCCGTATCCTTATATGCAAATAAGGATTTATCAAAAGATAAAATTGCAAAAATGGCACGTTCAATAGAAATAAAAATACAAGGTGCTGCAAGTCCTATAGATACATCCATGAGTACTTATGGTGGAATAATCTATATTGATAATGAATTTAGGCTAGAGAGATTAAATGTTAATATGCAATTACCATTAATAGTATCCAATTGTCAAATTAGTGGTAACACAGGAAAACTAGTTGAATCTGTTAGACAAAAGTATGAAAAATATCCTAAAATAGTAGGTCATATTTTTGATGCAATGGAAAACATAGCAAATGATGCAAAAACTGCATTAGAGGAAGGTAATGGTGACGTTATTGGAGACTATATGAATATAAACCAAGGATTACTTGATTCTATAGGAGTAAATACACTTGAATTATCTGACATGCTTTATAAAATAAGAAGTTATGGAGCATCAGGCTCAAAGCTAACAGGTAGTGGTGGAGGAGGATGTATAATAGCATACACTCCGGAGAATATTGATGAAATATATGATAAGATATCTGCCGAATATCCTACATTCAAGTGTGAATTATCAAATAATGGAGTAGAAGCATCAATAACTGACGATAAGTAAGGTTTTATTATATGATAATATTAAAGATTGGTGGAAGTGCACTTACCATTAAAGATGCACAAACACCTACATTGGATGAGAAAAACTTAGAACGTATTGCACAAGAGGCATCATTTTATAATGATGATATGATAATAGTTCATGGTGCAGGTTCATTTGGACATATCTATGCACAACAATACAAAATAGGCGATAAGCCAAAAACTCCAAAAGATGACTATAAGATAGAAGGTATGTGCATAACACAGGCCTCAATGCAATTATTCAATCATAAGATAATAACTAAACTACAGGAAAAAGGCATACCTGCAATAGGAGTAAAGCCATCTTCATTTGTCATGACAAGAAATAAAAGAATTGAAATCTGTGATACAAGCATCATCCAAAGGTATGTGGATGAAGGATTTGTTCCAGTAGTATATGGAGATGCAGTACTTGACTTAAATGATGATGTAAAGTTTGCAATACTTTCAGGAGATCAGATAATAACATACCTTGCCAAAGAGCTAAAATGTAATCGTGTAATATTATCCTCTGATGTAGATGGAATATTCACAGACAATCCAAAAAACAACCCTGATGCAGAATTAATAGAAGTAGTAACAAGAGATACCCAGCTTAAAGTTACAGATAATCAAGATCAAATAGATGTAACTGGTGGAATGATGGGTAAAATAAATGAATTACTTGCTTTAGCAGATGAGGGGATAGAATCACAGATAATTAATGCAGAAGTTGAAGGAAACATTCAACAAGCAGTATCTGGACAAAAAGTAAAAGGTACATTAATACGATAATTAATTTATTATTATAACATTTTTCAAGAATAAAATAATGGAGGTAGACGCAATCATGATTTCAGATCGTAAATTAGAACATTTAGAAATCTGTAAAAATTATGATGTTGAACATCATAGAACTACTGGATTTGAAGATATTGAACTTGTACATAGGGCACTGCCAGAAGTAAATTTTGATGAAATAGATACATCAATAGATTTCCTGGGAAAAAAACTTGATGTACCCCTTGTAATATCAGCCATAACTGGTGGACATCCGGCAAGCAAAGTCTTAAATCAAGAACTTGCAATAGCTGCAGACAAGTGTAATGTTGCAATGGGTGTAGGAAGCCAACGAGCAGGCATTACAAATCCTGAACTAACAAGTACATTTACTATAGTAAGAGATGTTGCACCAAGATCTGTAATAATAGGTAATATTGGAGCACCCCAAGTAGAATATGCTAATGATGCAATTAATATGTTGGACTTAGACATGCTTGCAATACATCTTAATCCCCTACAGGAAATTATACAACCTGAAGGTGATTTGGATGCACAAGGATATGTGGATTCAATTTCAGATATATGTAAAACTACTGATGTGCCTATAATAGCAAAGGAAACAGGTGCTGGAATATCTAGTATTGATGCAAAAATACTGGAGAATATTGGTGTAGATGCAATAGATATAGAAGGAGTAGGTGGAACCAGTTGGGCTGCAGTAGAAACATATCGTGCAGAAGATCCTGATTTGGGAAATCTTTTTTGGGATTGGGGTATACCAACAGCAGTAAGTACAATAGAAGTGCTTGAATCAACAAACTTGCCTGTAATATCATCTGGTGGAATACGTAATGGATTAGAAGCAGCTAAAGCATTAAGTTTGGGTTCAACAGCAGTAGGAATAGCTTTGCCATTTTTAAAACATGCATATAAGGGACATGAGTATATACAGGAAAAAATAGAGCAATTCCAACTAGAACTTAAAACTGCAATGTTTTTGGTAGGAGCACAAAACATTGAACAGCTACAGGAGAAACGTTTAATAATCACAGGACGTACACGAGAAATACTAAATGAAATGGAAATAAATACAAAAAAATATGCAAGGAGGATATAATTTGACAATAGAAGTTATAGCAGTAGGAGGATATGAACAAATAGGAAAAAACATGACTGCTGTTAAGGTAAATGATGATGTAGTAATATTTGATATGGGAATACACTTAGATAGATTACACATACATGAAGATACGGATATTGCAAGAATGCATAGTCTGGACTTAATAGAACGTGGAGTAATACCTGATGACACATTAATGAGAGATGTAGATGGAAAGGTTCGTGCAATAGTATGTACTCACGGACACTTAGATCACATAGGTGCAATAGCAAAACTGGCACATCGTTATGAAGCTCCAATCATAGCATCACCTTATACACTAGCATTAATAGAAAAAACAATACAAGGAGAACGTAAATTTAAAGTAAACAATCCTTTGAAATCATTAAATCCAAGTGAAAAGATACAAATTTCACCAAATTTAACATTGGAATTTGTAAGAACAACACACAGTATACCTCATACAATAACTGCAGCATTACATACCTCAGAGGGTGTAGTAATATATGCAAACGATTTCAAATTTGACAATCATCAAATGGTCTCACCACCACCGGACTATAGAAGATTCAGAGAATTAGGTAAAAAAGGTGTGAAAGTTGCCATAATGGATACAACAAACATCAAAGAGACCAATCAAAGTAAAACATATTCCGAAAAAATAGCAAGAGATCTCCTAAAAGATGTACTTAAAGGTCCATTGGAAGAAAGAAAAGGATTAATAGTTACTACTTTCTCAAGTCACATTGAAAGGATACAGGCAATAACTAAAATTGCAGAGCGTAGCCGAAGAAAAATCATGATACTTGGAAGATCAATGGAAAGATACTGTTCACTAGCAGAATCAATGGGAATATTAAACCTACCAAGAAATGTAAGTTTATATGGAAATTCCAAGGCAATCAACAAGGCATTAGCAAGAGCAAATGAAAACAGAACTAAATATATGTTACTTGTAACTGGTCATCAAGGAGAACCTGATGCACTGCTACCAAGAATAGCAGCAAACAAGACCAACTTTGAAATAAGACCAGGGGATAATGTAATATTCTCTGCAACAACAATACCAAATCCAATCAACATAGCAAACAGAAACTTGCTTGATAGAAGACTCAAGGAAAGAGGAGCTCGAATCTATAATAATGTGCACGTTTCAGGACATGCAGGACCTGAAGATTTACGTGACTTTATAAGAATGTTACAACCACAACATCTTATACCATCACACGGTGACTTAAGTCATCTATCAGCATTTGTGGAATTAGCTGAAGAAGAAGGATATAAATTAGGTAATGATGTACACATACTAAGAAATGGACAAGCTCAAGTATTTAATAGGTGATTATAATGGCAGATGTAATAGAAATATTAAAAAAATATTCAGAAGATGTAGATAAGGAAATAGAAGAAGCTTTAAGTACACTTGAACCATCAAGTTTATTTGAATCCTCAGGACATTTAATAAAAGCTGGTGGAAAAAAATTCAGACCAGCATTAACAGTATTAAGTTGTCAAGCTGTAGGTGGAGAAACAGATAAAGCCCTTAAAACAGCAGCAGCGCTTGAATTAATTCATACATTCAGTTTAATACATGATGACATAATGGATAATGACGATACAAGACGTGGAATGCCTGCAGTACATAAAAAATGGGGAGAACCTCTGGCAATACTTGCAGGAGATACATTATTTGCAAAAGCATATGAAACAATCATCAAAACAGCAGATGAAAATATAGCATATGAACGTGTAATAGATGCATTAAGAGTATTAGTAGATAGTTGTATAAAAATATGTGAAGGACAAGCATTAGATATGGCATTTGAAGATTCTTTTGAAGTAACAAAAGATGAATATATGAATATGATATATAAAAAAACAGGTGCATTAATTACTGGTGCAACAACTGCAGGTGCAATAATTGGTGGAGCAACAAGCTTCCAAAAACAACAACTTGATTTATATGGAAGAAAAATAGGACTGGCATTCCAGATACAAGATGACTATATAGACCTAACTGGTGATGAATCAATAGGAAAACCTGTTGGAAGTGACTTAGTAGAAGGTAAAAAAACACTTATGGTTGTATATGCATTAGAAAAAGCAAACGAAGAAGACCATGA
Organism: Methanosphaera stadtmanae; assembly: GCA_015062825.1. GTDB lineage: Archaea > Methanobacteriota > Methanobacteria > Methanobacteriales > Methanobacteriaceae > Methanosphaera > Methanosphaera stadtmanae_A. The sequence goes on along the minus strand of SUTR01000026.1, from coordinate 17,837 downwards.
TAGACTAATAGAACTATTAAGTGCTGGTAACGAAAGTATAATTCCAGAAGCAATGGATATTCTAAACAAATATGGTGCAATAAATTATGCAAGAAGCGTAGCATATGATTGTGTAATTGAAGCAAAAGAAGCACTAATGACATTACCAAACACTGAAGCAAGAGATTCATTAATGAAATTAGCGGACTTTGTATTTACAAGAAATGCATAAGCATTAAAAAATATTAACCTCCATCATTCATCTTTTTTTTTCAATAATTTTCATTTTGAGTTAACTATATATACCAATAGAATATAAGTAATTATAATAAAATTTTATGGAGAGTATATAAATAATGTTAGATAGTAAAATGGAACAAAAATTAAACGATCAATTAAATGCTGAAATGCAATCAGGATACTTATATTTATCAATGGCAACATACTTTGAAGACCAGGACCTACCAGGATTTGGTCATTCATTACGCCTGCATGCTGAAGAAGAATTAGAACATGCAATGAGATTCTATGACTACATATTAAGAAAAGGTGGAAGTGTAAAATTACAAGCAATCGAACAGCCTCAATATGAATGGGACTCAGTTGTAAGTGTATATGAACACATCCAGGAACATGAGGAACTAGTAACATCACTCATACATGAACTTGTAGATTTAAGCATAGAACTTAAAGACCATGCAACAAACCAATTCCTATTATGGTTTGTAGAAGAACAAGTTGAAGAAGAAGAATTAGCAGCAGAAGATTTAAGAAAAGTAAGAATGTCTGTTGATTCACCACAATTATTATATCTATTAGATAAAGAATATGGTGACCAAACAGATGAAGAAGAGGAAGAATAATATTATTCTTTCAACAAAACCTTTTTTTTTAAGATTTATTTTTTTTATTTTTCGATATTTACTTATTTACAATACTTCAAAGTCTATTAGTCTGATTTTATTAGAGATTAAATTAGGATTTTCATCTATATCCTCTGATAGCTTTGTTGTAATATATTTTTTATTATCATCCGGAAAGACAGTAGCTATTTTTAAATCATCATTATCCATTATGACACTTGCCAAAAAGTTTGCTCCACTAGAAATGCCTATGCCTAAACCAAATTCCCTTGCAATTCTTTTTGACATGTTGATTGCATCATAATCATCAATTAATATAATATCATCAATTAAATCTTCATCAACAATACCTGGAATAAACTCATCACCTATACCTTCAATCATATGACTTCCTTCTTCCATACCCATTTTAAGAATTGATAATGTTGATGGTTCCAATGCAAATACTTTAGAGTCTGGATTATAATCTTTCAATCTCTGTCCAACACCCATTAAAGTTCCACCAGTTCCAATACCAGATACAAATGCATTTACATCAGGTAAATCCTCAATTATTTCCTGTCCTGTAGTTTGGTATTGTGCTTCTACATTTAAGTTATTGTCAAATTGATGTGGCTTATATGCGTTTGTTTTCTTTGAAAAATCTTCAACAAGTTCTAATGCCTTTTTAAATCCACCTTCTTCTTTAGATACGAGATGTACCTGTGCTCCATACATCTGTATAAGTTTACGTCTTTCAAGTGATACCCAATCAGGCATGAAAATATGAACTTCATGACCGAATAATGCACCGATAGCACTAAATGCAATACCTGTATTTCCACTTGTTACTTCTACAATATTTTGACCTGGCTTTAAATTGCCGTTTTCCCTTTCTTTCTGAATAATATATAATGCAATTCTATCTTTTATACTTCCAGAATAATTGTAGTATTCAACTTTTGAGTATATGCTTCCCTTTTTTCCTTCATACTCATAATCAATCTTTATCATTGGTGTATTACCAACTAGTCTTTCAACATTCATCTTATCTAAATCCTAATATAATAATAAAAAAAAATATAACTAATAACCATTAGTTTTCAGCGTTAATTTTCATAAAACAAATAATCTTTATTGTTAATATATATTATTTCTAATGTATAAACATTATCAAATAACAAGGAAAATGAATTTAATGCAATGAATTATCATAAACTTAATAATTGAATTAATAAATTACTTTAAGCATAAATTATATAATAATTAATATAATTTAGTATATGAGATGATTAAATGAACATTACTGATAAAGCAAAACAAAACTATGATAAATATTTAAATAATCACAAGTCAATACTTGAATCAAATGATCCTGAATTCGCAGAAGTATTTAGAAACTTTGCATTTGATGAAGTACTTGAAAAATCAACTTTAGATGATAGACAGACAATACTTGTGATTCTAACAGCATTGGTTACAAACCAATCCTTGAATACATTTAAAATAATTGTTGAAGCTGCAATAGATATGGGAATTAGTCCTGTTGAAATAAAGGAAGTAATATACCAGACAACACCCTATGTAGGAATATCAAAATCATATGACTTCCTTGAAGAAGTAAATTATATATTTGATGAAAAAGGAGTATCTGCTCAACAACCAGGACAATCAACAACCACTAGAAAAAATCGTAAAGAAGAAGGTCTTAAGAAACAATATGAATATTTCGGAGAAGATTTGATTAATCAAATGATTGATAATGCACCACAAGGTCAAGAACACTTCAATGATTTTCTTGCAGGATACTGTTTTGGTGACTTCTATACTAGAACCGGACTTGATGATGCAGATAGGGAATTAATAACATTTGTCATGCTTGCATCACTTAGAGGATGTGAAAATCAACTAAGAGCACATACACAGGCAAACTTAACAGTAGGAAATACCAAAGAAACATTAGTCAGTGCAATAACTGTACTTGTACCAATAAATGGTTTTCCAAGAACAATCAATGCTCTTGCCATAGTAAATGAAATATGTGATAATTAGGAGTAAATACGAATATCTGCTAATTTATTCAAAGTTGAAACTGTTTATGTTCATCCGACGGATTAATATTGAAACAACCTGATTTACAAAGAAGGAATTGAAAAATAATTATATGCAGGCAATTAATCTATGATTAAAGAGGATGTAGTATACTTATCGTAAAAAAAAGATGAATCATAAATGAAGGTGATATGATGAAAGATGAAATATTATTTGGAAAAGGAATTGAAAATCCATATGGTGAATTTTTTGTAGGACAAAGCTATCTAAATACTATTAATGAAGAAGGAGTCTTTATAGCCAACGTCACATTTGAACCGGCATGTCGAAATAACTGGCATATTCATCATGCTAAAACTGGTGGAGGACAAATATTACTTGCAACTCATGGTGAAGGATGGTATCAGGAAGAAGGAAAAGATGCACAAAAACTAGTACCTGGAAGTAGTGTTTACATTGCACCAGGAGTTAAACATTGGCATGGTGCATCAAAAAATAGTGAATTTACACACATAGCCATTGAAGTTCCAGGTACAGAATGTGAAACTGAATGGTTAGAAGAAGTTTCTGATGAGGAATATGAACAATTAGAATAAAATTAGATTTTTTTATTCATCTACTTTTTTTTTAGAAAAAGAATTTACTAGGGTGGGTAAATTCTTATATAAACAAATTATAACATTTTATAATAGATAAAAATCTTATTCAAATATTTTTATGGTCTATTATATTTAACGCATCTTTTTAAATTATAATTAATTTATATTATAATATATAAATTTTATAATATATAATAGTATTCAAGATATTATATTTACAAATATAATTATTAATGATTATGCAAATGAATATAATTCATGATAGAATATTGATTTATTATAGAATAAATGGTATAAATTATTTTATTTTATTTGAATATGATGATTAATTTTATTATTTTTTTAATTTAGACCTAGGATGTGTAAGTAAGATGATTATGGAAGATATAATAGAATTTGACAATCAAGAAATATATGGATTAGTATATTTGCCTGATGAAAGTAAAAAATATCCATTTGTTATATTATCTCATGGATTGTCTTTGGATCATAGTTATATGCAAGCTTATGCTGAAAAATTATTAAAACATGGTATTGCTTCATATATCTATGATTTTCAAGGTGGGGGCTATGACTCAAAAAGTACTGGGAAAATATGTGATATGACTATTAGCAGTGAATGTACTGATTTATGCAGGGTTATAGAACACATCAAATCAACATATGATATTTCCTCATTATATCTTGCAGGCCATAGTCAAGGAGGATTGGTGTCTTCATTAGTTGCATCAGATAATCCTGGTATAACCGATGCTTTGTTTCTTTTTGCCCCAGCTTATGAAATACCTGATGATATGATAGAACAGCCTCCAAGGCAAATGAATGTTCTTAATCTGATGCCTGAACATTTAGGTGCTAAATATATTGATGATGCCAAAAACATCAAAGTTTATGAGATTATCAAGAACTTCAATAAAAGGGTTTATATCTTTCATGGGCAATGTGATAGAAGGGTACCATTATCATATTCCCAGAAGGCTTCTGAAGTTTTTCCTGATTGCAAGTTAATATGTTATCCTGATGAAGAGCATAGATTTACTGATGATACTAAGGATGATGTTGTAGAAATCATAGCCGATTACATCTACAAGTCATAGACATATGTTTTCAAAAAAAAATTTGTAATATACTTAAAAATATGATTAATTATTTTATAATTTAATAATATATTATAATTTATTTTTCTTTCTCTTTTTTATTTAAAATAATCATATAAATATTTATTTGATTTTTAATATTAACATGTATATGTTGTATAATAATTTAATTATTTTATCCATTTTTTTATCCGTATATTAGTATTTTAAAGAATTGAAAAATTTAACAATATGAAGAAATAAAGATAATAACAGAAATTATATTTATAGAATACGGGGAAAAAATTTTATGGTAAATCCAAACAAAAGAGTTAAAAGACCAACAGGATTAGGTGAAGTATTTAAATATCAGAAAGATGAAGACGATAATATATTTACATTACCAATCATCCCACTACTTAAAGATAATTATATCTATATATACAGATCAATACAGGAAAATAACTTCTACATACGTGAAGATGAAACATGTTTCTTCTTTAAAGAAATAGTATATGAAAATGAAGTAGTGGGATTTGCAACATATAGAACAAGCAGTTTTGAAGAAAATGCTCTTGTAATGCAACATATCTATGTACTGCCAGAATTCAGAGGAAATCATCTGCTACAAGAAGAACTTGATGAAGCAACATTGCTATTTGAATCAAGCATAATAATAGAATCACCAAACAGATACATAATAGAATCATTACTGAAACATAGACTTGCAAGAGTATTTGATAATAGAATCGTAGTATCAAGAATCCCATTTATAGTACCACTAGTAAATCAAGAAGAGCTAAATAAAGGAACATACCTTGAAGACTATGACTTATCCAAAACAAATGGAAGAAGCAAAGTATCCTTAATATATGACCTAGAACTATGTGCAGTAGTGGGATTAGCACAGGATGATGAAGATAGGGATTATACAGATGATGTTAAAACAGATGATATTGCAAACTACAACAATATGAGTTTGGCATATAAGATAGATGATGAAAAATTCAACTGTATCGAAAAAAGAAACAATGATTCCTGGATAAAAGAGGGAACATACTATGAAAATGTAAGAAAAATAGTAAACGACAATGATGAAATTATACAAAATTGGTTATCAATTATATAAAACATAATAAAACCTTGACCCTCTTCTCATCTATTTTAATACTCTTATGAAATACCTAACTATTTTGGTGATATGATGATAATATACTTCTCAGCAACAGGAAACAATAAATATATTGCAACAAGAATAAGTAAACAGACAAATGACTCCATACAGTCAATGATACAACTAGTCAAGGATGATGATTATATAATAAACTTAGAAGAAGATGAAACATTGGGAATTATCACTCCAACATATTTTTGGGGACTGCCAAGTTATGTTGAAGAATATTTATCAAATATTACAATTAATGCCAATGGAAATAATTATATCTACCATATAAGTAGTTATGGAACTAGCACAGGATATTCATCAGGATATGTAAGAGAATATCTGCAAGATATAAACATTAAACTCAACGCATCATATAGTGTGAAAATGGCCGATACGTGGACACCCTCATTTGACTTAAGCAGTCAAGAAAAGATTGACAAATTCAATCAGACTACTGAGGATGAAATAGATGCCATCATAGAACATATACAATCACATGATGATGGAGATTACTCAAAAAATAAGAAAAATAAAATACTATCAAATATTGCACAGATATTTTATGATAGGCAAAGAAAAACAAGTCATCTACATGTATTGGATACATGTACAGGATGTGGCTTATGTGAGAAAAACTGTCCAATAAGTGCAATTAAATTGAATGATGAAAAAATAGAATGGATATATGAAAGATGTGTAATGTGTCTTAGATGCCTGCATTTATGTCCACAGTTTTCCATACAATATGATAACAGGACAAATAGTCATGGTCAATACAGAAATCCACATATAAAAGATATAGATTAAAAAGAAGATGAATATTACTGAAAACACACATAACTATAAAAATTCATGGGAGTTGATAAAATTAAATTTGATAAGGATAAATTCATACTTGGTGTAAAAAACTCTGTACCAATAACATTGGGCTATGTACCAATGGGAATTGGCTATGCAGCAATAGCATTAAAGGCAGGAATGAATCCAATTCAAACAGTATTATTCTCAATATTTGTATATGCAGGAGCAGGAGAAATCATAGGTGCAACAATGCTATTAAATGGTGCTAGTATAATAGCAATAATACTTACAAATTTTGTTGTCAATCTACGATATATGGTAATGAATACCGTTATATACAATAAGGCAAAAGACAGCACCACTCCACTTAACATACTTTCAGCACATCTGGCAGTAGATGAAGCATTTGCAGTCTTCAGTCTGATGAATGAATCATCCATATGCACATACATTGGAATAGCATTTACATCATATCTATCATGGATATTGGGTGCAATAATAGGAGTGTTGCTATTGGATATACTTCCTATCATAGTTACAAACAGCTTCAACATATCATTATATGCATTATTTGTAGCAATATTGGTGCCTGCAATTAAGGAAAATAGACAAATAGGACTATTGGTATTAATTACAGCAATATTGAATACTGGATTGCAGTTTGTTATCGGCAATTGGTCATTGATAGTATCTACACTCATCGCGGCCTTAATAGGAGTCCATATAGTTGATGATGAATACTTAACAGATAATACACAGGAGGAATTGGATGAATGCTGTTAATCTGATGATACTGGGATGTGCGATTGTAACATTTATTCCTCGTCTTGTACCAGCAATATTTGTAGATAAAATAAAGTTTTCACCAAAGACTGAAAAATTCCTTAATCTTCTTCCATACACAGCACTTGCCGCATTAATATGTCCTGGTGTACTAACTGTAGATTCAAAGTTATGGTATATTGGCCTAATAGGAGCACTAGTAGCAGCAGGACTATCATGGAAGAAAGTACCGTTAGGTGCAATAGTTATACTAACTGTTATAATTTTGATAATTGTATATTCAATTATACCATTAATCTAATTTCATCTATTTTTTTTATGTTACAAAATGGTAACTAAACAATTAATTGAAATACTGCTAAATATTATAATAAATTTAATAAATGAAGTGAAGGATATGAATGAGTTTAAAGAAAGATTAAATAAGATTGCACAATTATTAGATGAATCTGATAATATAATCATAGGAGCTGGTGCTGGATTATCAACAGCAGCAGGAATTGAATATGATGGGAAGAGATTTACAGATAACTTTCAAGAATTTATAGACAAATATGATATGACTGATATGTATACATCAGGTTTTTATCCATTTGATACAGAAGAAGAAAAATGGGCATATTGGGCAAGACACATATACCTTAACAATGTTGGTATGCAATCAACAAAACTATATACTAAGTTATATGATTTAGTCAAGGACAAAAATTATTTTGTCATAACAACCAACGTTGATGATCAATTCTTCAAATCAAATTTTGAAGCTTCATGTGTATTTGCAACACAGGGAAGCTATAACTATATTCAATGTTCAAAGGGCTGCCATCCGAAGGTATATAAGAACAGTCAACTAATCAAGGAAATGATAAACTCCACAGACAAAGATTTGAAAATACCCTATGATCTAGTTCCTAAATGTCCTGTATGTGATGGACCTATGGATCCACACCTTAGAAAAGATCATTATTTTGTTGAAGATGAACATTGGCATTATCAAAGCAATGCATATAATGAATTTATAAATAGCTGTGTGAATGAAAAAACATTACTACTTGAATTTGGCATAGGATTTAATACTCCTTCTATTATTCGTTTTCCATTTGAACAGATGACCTATAAAATTAAAGACTGGACCCTTGCAAGATTTAATAGAAGTCATTTTGAAGTAGCTGTCGAATATCATAAGACATGGAAGCTAATGACTCCTGAAGAATTATCAAAAATAGATGCATTTAATGATTTTTTATCAAGATACATTAGATTTTCAGAGGATATAGAAGAAATTTTAGATAACTTGTTATAATTAATCAAAAATAAAACTTATATATGATGAATTAAAAATCATACATACAAAGTATATAATAATAAAAAATAAAGCATTATAAAAATGTAATTTTAATATATAAAAATACACAAGGTGAAATTAATGTCAATATATGATTTTGAAGTTAAAGATTCAGATGGAAACATGCAGTCATTAAAAGAATATGAAGGTAAAGTATTATTAATTGTTAATTCAGCAACAAAATGTGGATTTACACCACAATATAATGAATTGACTGAAATGTATAATGAATTTAAGGATGAAGGATTTACAATACTTGACTTCCCATGTAACCAATTTGGTAATCAGGCACCAGGTACAGGTGCAGAAATTAAAGAAACTTGCCGTGTTAAATTTTTAGTACAATATCCAATATTTGATAAAATTGATGTAAATGGAGAAAATGCCGATCCATTATACACATATCTTAAAAAAGAACAGCCATTTAAGGATATAACTGGAAAAGGTGCTAGAAAACTTAAATTAGCTCTTAAAGTGATGAACCGAAACTATAAAGATAATGATGACATCAAATGGAACTTTACTAAGTTCTTAGTGGATCGTGAAGGAAATGTTGTTCAAAGATTTGAACCAACAGAAGATTTAAATGATGTAAAGGAAAAAATTAAAGAGTTATTATAATGAAATATGCAATACGATATTATACTAAATCAGGAAATACAAAAAAATTAGCAGATGCAATAGCAGAAGTACTAAATATAGAAGCAAAACCTATATCTGATGAACTTGAAGAGGATGTTGGAGTACTGTTTTTAGGAAGTAGTATCTATGGTTCTGCAATAGATCCTAGCGTTAAAAATTTCTTCAATAATCTGAATGTAGAAATAGGATTGCTTGTTAACTTCAGTACAGCAGGTATCATGCAGTCAAGTTATAATCAGATAAAAGATATTTGCAATAATAACGACATAACAATATCGGATGATGAATTTCATTGTCCAGGTAGCTTTGCCGGCATGAATATTGACAGACCTAATGAAGATGATATTGAAAACATTAAAAATTTTACAAGAAAGTTCTTGTAATTCATTCTATTTTTTTATTCTTTTTTATTATTCTGTAATACTAAAATACTATTATTTTTTCATTTCTTAAATATCAAATATTTTAAATAACTTATCTAAGATATATAATACTAGATAATGTAATTATTCTACTTTTATGAATTTTATTTTTCAATTTTATTTTAAATTTAAGGAGGGCAGATGTATGTGTGAATTATTTTCAATTACTTCAAAAAATAATATGATTATAAATGATTTTCTAGTATACTTTTATAATCATTGTAATCAACATCCACATGGTTGGGGTTTTGCACGATTTTATGATGATAAACGGGAAATATTTAAGGGACCTGAAAAAGCAACTGAAAGCAAACAACTAAAAGCAATATTGTCCAATCAAATCCTTGCCAAGAATGCTTTTGCCCATATTAGACTTGCTACAACAGGCATTACTAATCTATCCAATTGTCATCCGTTCACAAAGTCAGATGATAATGGTAGACAATGGACATTAATGCATAATGGTACTATTTTCAAGTGTGACCTTTTAGATAAATATGTTGATATGCAGATAGGTCAGACGGACTCGGAAAGAATATTATATTATATCATCGATGAAATTAACCGGATTGAAGACCAAAATCAAAGGATTCTATCTGAAGAGGAACTGTTTAATCTAATAAATAATATTATCATCAATCTATCAGAATCCAATAAGTTAAATATTATGATATATGATGGAAACTTAATGTATATTCATATTAATAAAGAGGATTCATTATATTCACTAAAATATGATGATTGTTTGATATTTTCTACAAGACCTGTCTCTAATGATAAATGGACTCCTGTAAATATAAATACAGTATACGCTGTTAAAGATGGAAAAATAGTTTATCAAGGATGCAGACATGAATATGAATATGTATTGACTGAAGATAATTTGGATTTAATATATCAGAGATTATCACAACAACAAAAACAGAATATCATTGATGAATATGGTAGTTATGATAATATGAAGAAAGAAATCTTTAAAAATAAAAACGATAGTAAGTTATACTGATGATATTCTTTATAACTATAATTTGGATATGATAAATTAATATCAATTAACTTCAACTATGAAAAATGCATTTTCTCAATATTTTGACAACTTGTTTTAAACATAATTATTTCAACAAGCATGAATAAATATATCAATAATTAGATGTGGGGAAAATCCATATGTCAAATGATAAAGTCGTAAAATATGATGGAGAATTTTTATATCAATTAAAGGATTCTATATTGGTAATTTTGATTATTATAGATTTGATATTCATATTCATCATTACATTTGATTATTCATATAATGATTTGATATTTTATTCAGTTTTTGATTTAATAGTGTGTTTCTTATTATTTCTTAACTTAATTAATGAATATAAAAACTCTAATGATTCAATACTAACATTTATTAGGGGACATATTATTGACATATTATCAATGATACCCTATAATTTTATATTCCTACGATATCTTGCATTGTTAAGAATTATAAGATTTTTACAAGTATTCCAAATATTTAAGATTTTTAATCTAGGTCAATTTAAAGGGTCATTTAAATATTTTGTACATAATCAGCTTTTAAATACATTGAGTCTTATTATGTTGGCATATATGTTCTTATCTGCATATATACTGATGAAGATAGATCCTGGATTTAATTCAATGATTGATGCATTATGGTATAATATTGTAACAGTATCCAGTGTGGGATATGGGGATTTAACTCCCATAACATATCAGGGGAAGCTTATAGGGATATTTACAATAATATTGGGAGTACTCTTCATAAGCATTTTTACTGCTGCAATGTCTGGTTATTATATGGAAAAACCATCACAAGAAAATAGAAAACTTTTAAAAGAAAGATATGAAGAAGCAAAACATGAAAACATCAAATTATCCAAGAAAATTAATAATTTAGAAGAGGATATTGAAAAGTTAAATGATAAAATAGATAATCTTACTGATATGATTAAAGAGGATAAGAAAAAATAAAAAAAAGGTGTATGTAAAATGGTTGATGATAATCAAAAACCTGAAGAAGTAATTAGAATGGAACAAGAAGATGATGATGAAGAATTTGTAGGATTAAATGTGGATTCTGATTTATTAGAACTTGTACCAATATTATTTAAAACAGAACCTGAAGTAGAAGTATTCTATGATGGATTTCTTGAAAGAATTCAAGTTGATAAGAAAGTAAGAAAACATCAAGATAATAGAAAACGTATGAATGAGGCATTCCTTGATGAATTATTAAAGTATTATGATATTGATACTATTAATGAAGCACTTAACAATAAGACTGTTAGTGAAGAGGATAAGTTAGCAGGAGGACAGGAAGAGAAAGATGTTGATAGGTTACTTAGAAAGACATTTAAGAATAAAATGGAATTTAGAATGTTTATAACTTATATTAGTCAATTCATGATGGAATTTCATGATACTCCTGTAGAAGCTGCTGCTAAAGCTATGAAACGTCTTGGTAAAAGTGACAATGATATTCTTGCAATAACCAGTGTTATTGATAAAATATTTTAATCTCCATAATCTATTTTTTTTAATATTTTCAAAAAAAGGTAAAATTAAAAGGGGTTTAGATTTTTTCTTTAATGTTATCCACTTTACTTTTGGTCATATGGGTTAAATATACAATTGATAATAATAATGGCCATACACCTATCCTTCCAACCCAGAAGTCAATAATCAATACTATTTTTACAACAATACTTATTCCTGGATTGATAAATGCAGGTCCTACTCCAGTATTTCCCATTGATGCTGCTACTAATGTATAAGCCATTTCAAAGTTTTTGGTGTATATCAGTACTATCAGTGAACTAAATACGAATATCAATATGTATACCAATATGAATATTGTTATTGAACGTATAGTATCCTCGTTTATCTCTCTTTTTTTCTTGTCATGATATATTTTTCTTTTTATGATGGTATTCTTTGGTAGAAACATTCTTTGTGTTTCCCACCAAATTGCCTTTAGCATTATCATTATGTTGTATATTTTTATACCACCAGCAGTTGAACATACACTTCCACCTATAAACATTAACAATATCAGTATGTGATATGCAAATGGTGGCCAAAGATTTATATCAGTTGATGCAAATCCGGTTGATGTAAGAATTGAAACAGCCTGGAATAGTGAATGTCTGCCTATTGTTATAATATCATAATTATAAAGGCCATTTATATATAAGCTTATTGCCAACATTACTGTTGCAATGACTATTAAACTAAACATTGCCTTTAATTCAATATCTTTATGCAGGTTTTGCCACTCTCTTTTCATTATTCTGTAGTGAACAACGAAATTGGTTGCACCCATTATCATAAGAATTATGGTAACAAGTTGAACTAAAGGATTTATAAAGTTATTTACACTATCTGGATGTATTGTATATCCACCAGTACCAATACTTGCAAATGAATAACATATGGCATCAAATAAATCAAGTCCAACAAGTAAGTACAATATTATTCCAATTGCCGTAATTATCAGGTATACTTTAATGAATATTGTTGCTGAATGCATGATGTTTGGTGTCATCTGTTCTGTTTTTCCTTCTGCAAAATACAATCTTTTAAGGCTTACTGATGAAGGAGCTACAACCAGGAGTAAGAATATGATCCCAAGTCCACCCAGCCATTGAGTTAGAACTCTCCATATTGATATTGAATATGGAAATGTATAACAGTCATACATTGAAAATCCGGTTGTAGTAATTCCACTCATACCTTCAAAGAATGCATCTACTAATGATAAATCACCACAAAAGAAGTAAGGCAATGCTGCAAATAAAGCTGTGAATCCCCATATACTCATTACAAATATTAATGATCCTTTAAGTGATAGATTGGCTATATTTTTTTCTTTAAATAGATAGTACATCAATAATCCTGAGATGATACATACTATTCCTGATATGATAAATGCATTTAGGTATATTTTTGCATCATCATATATTAATGCACATATTATTGGTATAATGGTCATAATACCCAATGCTATAGCGATATATCCTGTGTAATGAATAATCGTTTTAAGCTCATTAGCCCTTATTTTAGTTATACTGAATATATTCATATATAATGTATCCTAATGTTTTTACAAATTAAAATCTGTATTACTTATTATTTAATATTTTAAGTTAATAATATGAAATAATTTAAAAAAAAGTTATATTTTAAAAAAAAATATTGTGGAGTTAATTTATTAGTTCTCTTTTTTAATCAATGAAAAAATATCCCTGAATGTTGATCCTATACTTCCACCAATAGAACCTATTATGATTCCACCTATTACTACAATAGCTAGTACTATTAGTATGGATATACTTAAAGATAAGTCTCCTGTTGATAAAAGACTACTAAATCTAGGAATGTAGTATATTATAAATATTATACCAAATATTAGACTAAATAGAATACTTGCTCCTGTTGCTCTAATTGTCTTATGATTAACAGTTTTCTTCTTTGATGGATGGTATAGAAATGCTGCTAGTAATGATGATAGTACTAATGCTAGTATTACTCCTGTAATTGGATAGCTGATTAGTCTACATATCACTAGTATTAAGCTACTAATAAATAATCCACATGATATTGAAGTAAAATAATCAAATTCTAAATTCATATAAATCTATATTAAGGTATATTTTTTAAAATATAAATAGTATATGTATTTATCTAAATTCTATAATATTCATTTACTTTTCATTCTGATTATTAATTATACTAGTTTTAAGTCCTGAACCGTTCAAGATATATGTATCACTTTCAGTTATTAATATTTTATTATCACTTACATTATCTTCAATGTACGTAATGTTATTATTAAATATTTTTGTAATAATTGTATTTTCTGTTATCATTTCTTGAATATAATTATTTTCGATTCTATTCTCATCAGTAATTATAATCAGATCTAGTTCAGGTCTACTATTAATAACGTTGTCATTAAAATTTATAATATTGTCGTCGTTGTTTTCATCTATGATATAAAGTTCATTATTTTCATTTAATGACAATAAGTATGAATCATTATGTCTGATGTAATTAATGATAGTTTTGCTGTATTTAATGTTATCTAAAAAGATATATTCTAGATATTCATATTCAGGGATTTTACTAAGAATGTTGGATATTTTTGCACATTGTTTTTTAGTTTTAATATTTAATCCTCCAATATTTATAAATTTATGAAATAATATATTATTTTTTACTGTAAATATTTACAATTAATTATTTTTAAATTCTAGTATATAAATACTTGTATTTAAACATATTATTAATTCATAACTCTTAAAAATATATTTAAAGGATTTATGATATAATTTTCATATATTGATTGTTACATTTGATGTTTAAAATATTTTTTTCTCAATATTGTTATTTTTCATAAATATATATTGGAAAAATAATCTTTTTGAATAAAAAAATATAAGAAAAAGTATAATTAGATAAGAAATTAAATAAAAATAGTTTATTAATATTTGAATGCAAAAAAATTAAAAAAAATAATATTTTTATTAACTACTTTTATTACTTGGAGTATTACTTTGTGTTTTTGTTGGATTATTATTTGAAGCCTGACTATCTCTACCAGTTTCATGGTAACTATTATCCGATGAAGATTGGGAATAATTATGATTGTCATTATTACTAGTATGATTAAAATCATTAGAATTATTTGATAAGTTATTATCATCATTGTCCTGATTAAAGTTTATTACATTAGAACTCAGGATAAGTAATAAAAACAACACAATTCCCACAATAATTATGATAAAAACATTTTTCTCTCTCATAGTAGAATCTATGTAACAATTGATATTTATAAATAATCCTTAAAATATAAGATACACCTAACGTTTATAGACAATTAAGTTGATTATGTTTAGTAAAAAGAGATTTTCATTATTTCATAAAATAACTATTAAAATTTTATAATTAAATATTAAAGATTAGTACAGAATTTTAAACAAAATATTATAATTTGAAAATTTATAAAATCTATGTTTTATCAGAATACTACTGTAAAAACTAATTGGATGAATAATAGGAATTATGATAATCGTTAAAAATATAATAAAAAATCAGTAGTTATATTGTTTCCATATTCATTCTTAAAACAATTTTTAATAAATATATTTATTCTTTCATCAATTAACTTATTGATTATATATTTATTTTAGAGAATAACAACATTATAACAATTTTTATAAAAAATCAATTAACATATATTTTTATTATGATTAATTCAAATATAATATATAGATATAATGAATATTATCTAACAATACCATTAATTTTATATATTATATTGGTAAAATTAAATATAAAATTATTTTTATTTGTAGGGGTATGTTGTTAATAAAAGTAATATGAAATTTTAGACATAACCAATAGGGGATGATATCATTAGACATACAAACAGTATAAATAAACCAGTTCTTTGGCTAGCGATAATACCATTTATAGCTATAATGATTTTAGCAGTGACATTTCCCGAATCATTTAGACAAACAACCACATATATCCGAAATTTCTTGGGAATACACTTTGGATGGTTTTATCTTATGGTAGTATTCTTATGTGTGGTAATCAGCATAGTTGTAATATTTCATCCAATGGGTAAAATACGACTGGGAGATCCCGATTCAAAGCCAGAATATTCTACATTCTCATGGATAGCAATGCTATTTTCAGCAGGTATGGGTATAGGATTAGTGTTTTATGGAGCTACAGAACCATTATCTCTTTATGCAGTAAATGCTCCAGAAGCAACTATATATTCGCAGCAGGCAATGCTTGATGCATTGAAATATTCATTTTTCCATTATGGAATTTCTGCGTGGGCTGTTTATGGTATGGTGGCATTGGCCATAGCATACTTTAAATATAGAAAAAAGGAAGTTCCAAATATTTCTTCAACATTAAAACCATTGTTTGGTAAATATACAGAAGGTAAACTCGGAAATATAGTGGATGCTCTTACAATATTTGCAACAGTTGTGGGAGTTGCAACATCACTGGGTTTGGGAGCAGTTCAAATAAACAGTGGATTGAATTATTTATTTGGGGTTGTTCAGTCAATCAATATCCAAATCATAATCATAGCCATAGCAACAGTTCTGTTCTTATCATCGGCCGTTTCAGGAATAAATAGGGGTGTTAAACTATTATCCAATACAAATATTCTATTGGCAATAATTCTAATGTTGATTGCCATAGCTATAGGACCATCATTGGATATTGCAAATTTCTTTATAGAAAGTATTGGGGCTTATATGAATGATTTTATCCGATTAAGTTTCAGAACTGCAGCATCAGGTACTCTAGCCCAACAAGAGTGGGTTCAAACATGGACTGTATACTACTGGGCTTGGTGGATTTCATGGTCACCCTTTGTAGGAGTATTCATAGCAAACATATCAAAGGGACGGACTATAAGAGAATTTCTAACATATATTTTGTTGGTTCCATCATTATTCTCATTCATATGGTTTTCAGTATTTGGAACATTGGCTATGCATATAGCAACACCGGATAATCCTATAATTAACATGTCAGTGGATCAGATGTTGTTTGGAGTATTCAACCAATATCCATTATCCATAATATTGTCCATCATAGCTATAATTCTAGTAATCATATACTTTATCACATCAGCTGACTCGGCAACAGTAGTGCTTGCAATATTATCAGAAAATGGAAATGAAAATACATCAAACAAGACAAAAGTAATTTGGGGATTAATACTGGCTAGTATAGCTACAATACTACTTATAAATGGAGGATTAAATGCTTTACAGGACATACTTATAATCACAGCATTCCCATTTTCAATAATTCTGGCAATGATAGTCGTTTCAGTATTTAAAGAATTGGTATATGAAAAGGATGAAATGGGATTATCTGTAAAAGCTGAAAGACATCCGACAGTAGACAAACCATTTAAATCATATGAAGATGATATATCAAATAATGATGATTAAAGTAATATTATTCTTTTTATCTTACTTTTTTTTTTGGAAATTTACTCAATGCTGTCAATTTAAGTAGTTATTATTTTATTAGTTTATTTTTATTTTTGATTATTTTTTAATTTTTATTTTTA